>DATAUW010000019.1 GCA_036268055.1 Verrucomicrobiia bacterium
GCAAAACCCAGCAAGCGGTCGCCGTACAACTCATGCGCCTTCTCGAAATTATGCTTTGCCAAATCCAGCAGCCACAACTGCCCGCCCGGCTTCAAAATTTTATACGCCGATTTGATCGTCAGCGCCGGGTCGCTCGCGTGATGCAACGCCTGGCTCAGGATCACCAGGTTCACCGAGTGCGCGTCAATCGGCGGATTCTCCAAATCGCCCAGGCGAAACTCCAGGTTCTTCAATCCATTTTTCTTCGCCTTGTTCGCGCCGAACGCCACCATCTTTTCCGAGTTGTCCACCGCAATGACTTTCTTCGCGCGCCGCGCCAGCAACTCGCTCAACAACCCTTCGCCCGATCCCAAATCCGCCACCACCAGCGGCGGAATGATGCGCAATAGCAAATGCCCAAACGCCTGCCATGACCGCCCCGGGCCATAACTTCGGTCAAACCGTCCCGCGACCTGGTTGAAATAAACCTGCGCCTGCTCGTGCCGCAACCCGACGATGCGTTTCAGGTTGATCTGGTCCGCCTTATTTTCCGTCAATTCCTTCGCGCCACAGATCGCCAGCCGGATCACTTCCGACGCCGTGCCGTTCGCCGCCGCCAGCAATTTATAAAACGTCCGCTTCCCTTCGCGCCGCGATTGCAACAATCCCGCTTCCTGCAACAAACCCAGATGCGTCGAGATGCGCGATTGCCCCATGCGCGTGATCTCCTGCAACTCATTCACGGAAAGCTCTTCCCGCTCCAGCAGCGCGATGATGCGCAGCCGCGTCGGATCGGACAACGCCCGCAAGGCTTTTAAAGTAGTAGTCATAAAACAAATAGCAAAACTTCCCGCAACTCCGATCTCTTCCCCCTCTCCGCCGCTTGCGGAGGAAAGGGCCGGGGAGAGGTGGTCCCTTCGGTCACTTCCAGTTTTAGATTCTCCAAAAATTCAGTTGACGCATTTTTAAAATCTTATATCATCTTATCCTGATACGTCAATATGTATTAAAACAGCGGCATTTTATCGGG
Organism: Verrucomicrobiia bacterium; assembly: GCA_036268055.1. NCBI lineage: Bacteria > Pseudomonadati > Verrucomicrobiota > Verrucomicrobiia > Verrucomicrobiia bacterium. The sequence continues at coordinate 1,010 of DATAUW010000019.1, forward strand.
CTTTGGTGTCGGAAAATTGGCACTCAAGTTTTCGGCCAGGATGCCGCTTAATAACGTCGGTCACCATAAAATATAAATGAGCAAAAACTTCATCTTCTCTTCCGAGTCCGTCGGCGAAGGCCATCCGGACAAAGTCTGCGATACTATTTCTGATGCCGTTCTCGACGCCTGCCTCGCGCAGGACCCGCGCAGCCGCGTCGCCTGCGAGACCTACGCCAAGAGCAACCTCGTGGTCGTCGGCGGTGAGATCACCACCAAGGCCAAGCTTGACTTCAACGACATCGCCCGCGCCGCCATTCGCGAAATCGGTTACACGCACGACGACGACGTTTTCCATGCCGACAAAGTGCTCATCATGAACGCCATCACCTCGCAAAGCCCCGATATTTCCCAGGGCGTTGATGCGAAGGCTGCCGACGGCAAGGACACCGCCGAACAAGGTGCCGGCGATCAGGGCCTCATGTTCGGTTACGCCTGCACCGAGACTCCCGAACTGATGCCCGCGCCCGTCATGTATGCGCATCAACTCGGCCGCGAACTCACTCGCATCCGCAAGGCCGGCAAGGTGGATTGGCTTCGCCCCGATGCCAAGAGCCAGGTCTCCGTTCAATACGAGAACGACCAACCCGTGCGCATCACCAACGTCGTTATCTCCACCCAACACGCCGAAGACGTGAAGCACAAGGAGATCAAGGATTTCATTACCAAGGAAATCATCAAAAAAGTTTTGCCCGCGCACCTGCTCGACAAAAAGACCCAGTTCCTCATCAATCCCACGGGTCGTTTCGTCGTCGGTGGACCGCAGGGCGATACCGGTCTGACCGGCCGCAAGATCATCGTGGACAGCTACGGCGGCATGGGTCGTCACGGTGGCGGCGCGTTCAGCGGCAAAGATCCGTCAAAGGTGGACCGCAGCGCTGCCTACATGGGCCGTTACGTTGCGAAAAATATTGTCGCCGCCGGCCTCGCCACCAGCGCGGAAATCCAGTTCGCCTACGCCATCGGTTATCCTGATCCCGTGTCCGTTTGCGTGAACACCTTCGGCACCGGCGTCGTCAGCGACGAAGCCATCGAAAAAGCCGTGCAGGAAGTTTTCAGCTTCAAGCCCGCCGCGATCATCAAGCAACTCAACCTCCTCCGACCCATCTACTCGAAGACCACCAACTACGGTCACTTCGGCAAGGTGGACGACTTGAATAGCATCACTTGGGAAAAAACCGACAAAGCCGCAGCTCTGAAAAAGGCAGCGAAGAATTTGTAATTCGTTCTGAAATTGAAATCAAAAAATTAAAAAATTATGGCTGCTATTAAATTGCCCAAGTCGCCGAAAAACCGCCTGCCGAAAAACGGCAACGGTTCTAAACAAGACTATAAAGTTGCCGACATCGGTCTCGCCGATTCCGGCCGCAAAGAAATCACCATCGCCGAAGCTGAAATGCCCGGCCTCATGTCTATCCGCAAAAAATATGCGGTGGGCAAGCCGTTGAAAGGCGTGCGCATCACCGGTTCGTTGCACATGACTATTCAGACCGCCGTTCTCATCGAGACGCTCGTGGATCTCGGCGCGGACGTTCGCTGGGCTAGTTGCAATATCTTCTCCACGCAGGACAACGCTGCCGCGGCCATTGCCAAAGCCGGCGTTCCCGTCTTCGCCTGGAAAGGCGAATCGCTCGAAGAATATTGGGATTGCACTCTCGACGCCGTCCGTCATCCGAATGGCAAAGGCCCCGAACTCGTCGTTGACGACGGCGGCGACGTGACGCTGCTCATCCACAAAGGTTATCAGCTTGAAGATGGCGACAAGTGGGTAACGTCACCTTCCGGCAGCCACGAAGAACAAGTCATCAAAAACTTGCTTAAGAAAGTTTATAAAGAGAATCCTACCTTCTGGCACAACATCGTGAAGGATTGGAAAGGTGTTTCAGAAGAAACCACCACCGGCGTCCATCGTCTCTATCAGATGAAGGAAGCGGGCAAGCTGCTCGTCCCCGCCATCAACGTAAACGACTCGGTCACCAAGAGCAAATTCGACAATCTCTACGGTTGCCGCGAATCCCTCGCCGACGGCATCAAGCGCGCCACCGACGTCATGGTCGCGGGCAAAGTTGCGGTCGTTGCCGGTTACGGCGATGTCGGCAAAGGTTCGGCGCATTCACTTCGCGGTTTCGGCGCGCGCGTCATCGTCACCGAGATTGACCCCATCAATGCGCTTCAAGCCGCGATGGAAGGTTTCGAAGTCACCACGCTCGAAGACACCCTCGGCACGGGCGACATCTACGTGACCACGACCGGTAATTGCGACATCATCACGCTCGAACACATGGCCAAGATGAAAGACCAGGCCATCGTCTGCAACATCGGCCACTTCGACAATGAGATCCAGATTGACCGCTTGAACAACGCCAAAGGCGTCACTCGGCTCAACATCAAACCGCAAGTGGATCGCTACACCTTCGCCGATGGCCATTGCATCTACATGCTCGCCGAAGGCCGCCTCGTGAACCTTGGTTGCGCCCATGGCCATCCGAGCTTCGTGATGTCCAATTCGTTCTCGAACCAAACCCTCGCGCAACTCGACCTCTGGGCGAACCGCGAATCCTATGAACCCACCGTCTATCGTCTCTCCAAGAAACTCGACGAAGAAGTGGCCCGCCTGCACCTCGAAAAAATCGGCGTGAAGCTCACCAAGCTCAGTAAAAAACAAGCCGACTACCTCGGCGTCCACGTCGAAGGCCCCTACAAACCCGACCACTACCGCTACTAATCAACGGGAGGGCGAGCGTACCCGCGAGCCCCATATCAATTCAAAAGGCGAACGGCAACCCCGTTCGCCTTTTTTGTTTCTAAAACGTCAGTCTCTGTTTTGTGAACGTGATAGCGAGAGGACATGGATTATAATTGCTACAAATCCAGCCAGCATAACCCATCCAATTAACGAAATCAGACAGCTAAGTGGCCAGCCGAATCCTTCAAGCCAATCTGGCAATGTCTTCGGAAAAAGTGGTTGGAACAACATGTTCGGCCAATTTGAAAGCCAGTAAAACGGGGAATAAATATACTTGCCCACCAACGTATAACTAAAAAAACAAAAAAGCAGACCCACTTGCGCAACAATGCTGATTCCAATCGCTCCTGCGCAATATAGAAACAAGCGGCGTTTAAATCTCATTGGTTCAATTCAATCAAATCTCGCACTGCCGATCCAAGATTGACGAGACATTCCTCGCGTGTTTTCCACTGCCCATTTGCTCCAGGCACTTCCAAACATGTGGCCCAAAAACCGCCTTCATCCGGCTCTCCCCGATGCACAATAGCCGTAAATTTTTTCATAAGTTGAATATCTCGCCGAACTATACTTGACCAACCGCAAACGATACTCCTCATTGTGCTAGTCGAGAGGATGTTTCGACCGCAGTCCAGGAAATTTTTTAAAGTCGCGATCCGTTGTAATCAATTCGCAACCGGATTCTATGGCAAGCGCAGCCAGCCACGCATCTGGAACGAGGTTGCCGACAGCCGGAGTATCTCTGCATAAAGTTGTGAAAATCTGCCAATGACGGACGCCCGGGACAATCACACGGCAGTTTGTCTGCTCCCTGATTTGCTTGGTGAAATCCAATGCACGATCAATCGCGGTCGGCACTTGAAAAATGCGCGGATTGGTTACTAATCGCAGGAAAGCGCTCAAAACAAAATCACTTAACCCATATAGCTGGCCATTCTGAACAACCCCCTCAAGCCATGACCGATACCGGAGATGATCCCTGGCATCTACACGATTTGCATACACCAGGACATTTACATCCGGCAAAATCATTTTTGCGATTCCATGCGATCAAGCAACGCCGCCGAGTTATCAAGATCAACTCCCGGAAGAAGACCTCCGCCGCCAGATGTTGTCAGATGAAAAGATGGTTGAGGTGGGACGGCTATCTTAGCGGCAATTTTGTCGCGAAGTGTTTGCTCAATTAAATGAGACAAATCACGTCCGCTTTCACTGGCCAGCTTCGTCGCCTCCGCAAATACAACATCATCCAGTTGAATCGTCGTTTGCATGCGCCAAACTCTACGTCAAAATAATGTAGCTGTCAAAACCGCTTACAGTCTTGCGGCGACCCGAAACATTCTCAATTTTTAATTTTGCGTTTTTAATTTCCCACCTCCGCGTCTCCGCGACTCCGCGGTAAAAATCCCGCTTCTACAGATTTCAATTTGTCTTTCCCCATTCACCCATTACGTTCTCCTGCCATGCAAGTTTCCGAAACCATCCAATGCCCCTTCTGCGGCCAGAGCTTCGACCTCACCATTGACACCAGCATCCCTTCACAGACCTTCACTACCGATTGTGAGATCTGCTGCCGCCCCTTTGAAGTCACCGTCGAATGCGAGCCCGGCGAAATTCTTGGCTTGGATGTCTCCGGCAATTAGCCCAAAGTCCGTCATTATGTTAAATCCGCTCACCATACTTTGGGTTTATATCGTGCTGCTGTTCCTCGGCGGCCTTGTTGGCTTTCTCAAGGCCGGCAGCAAAATGTCCCTCATCATGTCCGCCGCGTTCGCGGTCATTCTCATCCTTTGCGCCATCCGCATCATCACTTATCCGCTGGCCGCCGATTACGTGATGCTGTTCCTGCTGCTCTTTTTCGCCGTGCGCCTCACCAAGTCCAAAAAATTTATGCCCAACGGCCTGATGTCCATCATCACGCTCGCCGCTCTCGTTCTCCGCCACGTCCATTTTTAATTGAGGCAAAGAATGTAAATCCGTCCCTCGCGTCCGAACCCACGTTCTTTAATTCCGCATAGTGGCCGTCCGCAAGGACCATTCCGCACTGAAATGTTGCCCATTTGGCAAATTCACGATTCGATTCTCCGCGTCCTCCGCGAAGGCAACCGCCTCGTGCTCGTCGCACCCACCGGTTCCGGCAAGACCACGCAAGTCCCGCAGATGCTCCTCGACGCCGGCCTCGCTGGTGATCGCAAAATCGTGGTGCTGCAACCGCGCCGCGTCGCCGCCCGCACCGTCGCCGCGCGCGTCGCGTGGGAGCGCCAGGTCAAACTCGGCGCGGAAGTCGGCTACCAAATTCGTTTCGATGATGTCACCAGCCTTGGCACGCGCATTTGTTTTGTGACCGAAGGAATTTTGTTGCGCTGGTTGCAGAACGACCGCGACCTCGCCGACGTCGGCATCATTCTCTTCGACGAATTTCACGAACGCAATTTACTCAGCGACGTCGCTCTTGCCCTCGCCAAACAACTCCAACAATCCCGCCGCCCCGATCTAAAAATCGTAGTGATGTCCGCCACGTTAGACGCCGAACCCGTTGCCGATTATCTCTCCACCGCCTCCGTTTCCGACAATTCCGCACTCCGCACTCCGCATTCCGCACTGCCCTGCCCCATTCTCATCTCAGAGGGCCAAAGCTTTCCCGTCGAAGTCCGCTACCTCGACAGCCACGACGAACGCCCTGCCACCGAACAAGCCGCCGATGCCATCGAACGCATCGTCAATTCCGGCGCGCACGGCGACATCCTCGTTTTCATGCCCGGCATGGGCGAAATCGCCAGCACCATCAACGCCTGCCGCGCCATGCACACCACCGAACGCGTCGCGCTGATTCCCCTTCACGGCGAATTGCAACCCGAAGAGCAGGACCTCGCCTTCGCGCCGAATCCGCTTCGCAAAATTGTCGTCGCCACTAATGTCGCCGAAACTTCCGTCACCATTGACGGCATCCGCCACGTCGTGGACAGCGGCCAGGCCCGCATCGCGCGTTACGACGCCGAGCGCGGCATCGGCACTTTGGCGATCGAGGAAATCAGCCGCGCCTCCGCCGACCAGCGCAAAGGCCGCGCCGGCCGCACCGCGCCGGGAACGTGCTACCGCCTATGGACGCAAAGCGGACACCTCAATCGTCCCGAGCGCAACACGCCCGAAATCCAGCGCAGCGATCTTGCGGAAGTCGTTTTGCTCCTGCACTCGCTCCATATTTCCAAGGCCGCGCAATTCGACTGGCTCGACAAGCCCGACGCCATCGCCGTGGAACGCGCGGAAAATCTTTTGCAAATGCTCGGCGCGCTTGATTCCGCCGCCGCCGAACTCACGCCCATCGGCCGCCAGATGCTGCATTTGCCGATGCACCCGCGTTACTCGCGCATGCTCATCGAGGCCGCGCGCCTCGGCTGCGTCAAACCCGCCGCGCTCTGCGCCGCGCTCGTCAGCGGACGCGATCTTCTCCAGCGCCTGCGCCGCGATGACAAACACATCGCCGAGGCGCGCGAACTGTTTGAAGCCAGCCAGGACTCCGATTTTTTCACGCTCATGCGCGCCTACGAATTTGCGCGAAAAGGCAATTTCAACTTCGACCAATGCCGCCGCTACGGCATCCACGCCCAATCCGCGCGCCAGGTTGAGCAAACGTATCAGCAACTCATCCAAATCGCCGAAAAAAAATTACCCTCGACCGATAATCGCATTGACGACACCGCCCTACTCCGTTGTTTGATGGCCGGTTTTATTGATCAACTTTGCATCCGCCGCGATCTTGGCACGCTTGATTGCGACCTCACCGAAGGCCGCACCGGCGCGCTCGTGCGCGAGAGCGTGGTGCAAAATTCCCCGCTGTTCGTCGTCGCCTCCATTCGCGAAGTTCCCGGACGCGGCGAAAAACCGCTCACGCTCCTCGGCCTCGCCAGCGCCGTCAAACTCGAGTGGATTTCCCAGACCTTTCCCCAGCACATCACCGTGCAAGTCGAACATCTCTACGACCGCACGCACAAACGCGTCGCTGCGATTCGCATGGTCCGCTTCCGCGACCTCGTCATCCACCATGAGCACCAGCGTGAGATGGACGACGCCGCATCCGGCCGTTGCCTCGCCGAAGCCGCGCGCAAAGAATATTTTGAGCTTCCGCTGCTCAATCACGAAATCAAACAATTCATCGGTCGTGTGAATCTTGTTTGCGCCGTCATGCCCGAACTGGATTTTCCTCCCTTCGACGAAGCCGCCATTACCAAGTGTCTCGCCACCGCCTTCGCCGGCCTCACGCTGGCTAAAGAAGCCCAAGCCGTTCATCTGCGCGAACATTTTTTAAGACATCTCGCCAAGGAACAAGTCGCCTGGCTCGATGAATTATTGCCGCTCACGATACCGTGGCCTGACGGACGCAAACTCAAACTCCTCTACGCCGAAGATGCCACCGGCAAAGACGGCGAGCCCAACCCGCCCGAGTTGCAGGTGAAACTTACGGAATGCTTCCCGCTCAAGGAACACCCCCTGCTTTGCGAAGGCAAACTCTCCGTCAAACTCTGGCTCGCCACGCCCGACGGCAAACGCCTCGACTCCACCCTCGATTGGCCCTCCTTCAGAACGAGCGTCTATCCCAAACTCAAGCCCGCCCTCCAAAAAAAATTCCCCGGCACGATGTGGCCATAGAATTCGCTAAGGCCCGCGACGCATTTTCCCAATTCCGCACTCCGCACTGCCTTGGCATTCTCTAAGCTCTCCATAACCCAGAATGAATCCGTGGGTGGAATCATTGGGAGTTTTGCTAATTGCAGTGGGAGGAACACTCCTGGGCGCGTGGTGTTCACGCCTGCCGAACCGATACTGGCTCATCGGCTATTTCATCCCGCTATTCCTGATCGCGCTCTACGCCGTCGCCAGCCGATTCCCCATACTTATATTCACGCCGCCGATTTCATGGATGATGCTGGGCCGGGCAAAATTCGCCAGCGTCGGTTTCATCGGCGCGATGATGCTCACTACGCCCCTGCTGAAACTGCCGTTGCGGCGCGACCGCATTGCGCTTGGCTGTCTTGGCGCGGTCATCGTTCTCCTCGCTTCCGTGTGGCCGTTCCTTGCGCCCGCTTTCAATCACGATTATCTGGCGAGCCTCGTCACGCGCATTGATTCCGACGGCGTCTGCCTGCAAAACACCGCCTACACGTGCGGTCCCGCATCTGCTGTAACTGCCCTGCGCAAACTCGGCCTGCCCGCCGAAGAAGGCCAGGTCGCGATTCTCGCGCACACCAGCGCGGCCGCCGGGACTCCGCCCGATGTCCTTGCTCAAGCGCTCGCGCAAGAATATTCAGCGCGCGGTCTTGTCTGCACGTATCGCCATTTCGCCAGCGTGGATGAATTGAAACGCGCCGGACTGACACTTGCCGTCGTGAAATTCAATCTCGTCCTCGACCATTATGTGACAGTTCTTGATGTCAGTGGCGATACCGTCACCGTCGGCGATCCACTCAACGGCCTCACCAAAATGACCTTCGTCGAATTCGCGGACAAGTGGCGTTTTGAAGGCGTCGTGCTCTCGCGCAAATAAATTGGCTCGCGCAACGGATAAAAATCTTGAATTGCTCTCATTACCGAAACCACCAAACGGCAGTTTGGTCCTGCCGCGAGCGCGACAATAGCCTTGCGAAAACGGCAAAAATCGTTACTTTGATTACTAATGAACGCGGCTGATTCTCCACCTACTCCTTTGCGAGGTGCGCCGCTTTGGCCTTTATCCGTGGCCGCGTATCGCGCGCTGGGCGAAGCGGGCTTGATTCCCAAAAATACCGAACTTCTCTATGGTTTGGTTTACACCAAAATATCCAAGTCGCCATTTCATAGCTTTCTGGTTGCCCGTCTGCTGCGCCTGTTGGAGGCAGTGATTAAACCCGGCTGCCTAATCCGATCGGAGCAACCGATAACCTGTTCCGATTCCGAACCGGAGCCTGACGTCTCCGTTGTGCGCGGCACCGAAAGCGATTTTTTTGCCGAGCATCCCCACACTGCGGAATTGGTTGTCGAAATCTGTGTGACCAGCCACGACTATGATCGCTCGAAATTGCGCGCTTATGCTTCTGCCGGTGTGAAAGAATGCTGGTTCGTGCTGGCGCCGGAAAAACAGATCGAGGTTTACCGGAAACCGCTGGGCGAGCAGTTCACTGAACGCACGACCCACGGACCAGGCGGAACACTCGCCAGTATCGCTTTGCCGGAATTTGTTCTGACGCTCGAAAATCTCTTCGCGAAGTAAGAACCCATCGCCTTTTAAAGGCGTCGTGCTCTCGCGCAAAACATTGTAACGATTCGGGGCTTGACGCCGCGCGCGCATGCCAAAGATGCTAACCGGGATGATTTCAGGGCACGATCCCCGCAACTGCGCCGCCGGCAAACCACCGGCCAAGCCGAAGAACCATCGCTGGCCGTCGTTCTTCAAAAGTTTGCCAATCCCACTGGTGGTGCTGGTGCTTTTTTATTTTGCGCCGCATTGGCTGAACTCCAAAGTGCGCAACCAGATCATCGGCGATCTCAATAATAACACCCGCCTTACCGCCGCCGAACGAAACGACCGCATCGAATTTTTTTCCAAAGTGGATTTTGCCAAGGTCGCGTTGGACGGTGCACCGGAACTTGCCACCTTGCATGAGGGACTCGTCAAGGCGGGCCTCGCCCAAACCTATCGCTTTCTGCGCTGGGGCTTTGGCGCTTCACTGCTGCTCGTCGTGATGCAACTCGCCGCGATGGGTTACATGACCATCCTGAATTCGAAGGCAAAAGAATCGCAGGAAAATCTTATTCGCAATTATAAACTTGGCTGGCGCATCGGTATGACTTGCGCCTTCATTCAAATTTTGTTGCTCGTTCCCCTGCTTACTTACGCCTCGTACGAATTTCCGATCATCTGGGCCGATCATTGGTATCCCAAACTGGTGCTGGTGATTGTCATCCTTGGCGGGACGGTCCTCATCACCAGCGCGAAGATTCTTTTGACCAAGGTGCCGCTGCGATTCAACGAGCCGATGTCCCGGCGAGTCTCGCGCGCCGAAGCGCCGGAATTGTGGGACGCCGTGCTGACCGCTGCCGCGCGGCTTAACGCCACGCCGCCGGACAATATCATCATCGGTTTGCAGTTGAATTTTTACGTCACCGAACTCGCCGTCTGGGATGGCAAGGAACTCGCGCAGGGCCGCACGTTGTTTCTATCGTATCCGTTGCTCAAACAACTTCCCGAGGAGGAAATCATCGCCATCATCGGCCATGAACTCGGTCATTTCATCGGTGATGACACGCGCCTCACGCGGGAATTTTATCCGCTGCATTTAAAAACCCACGGCACGCTCGTGGCGTTGGCGGGCGCAAAATACATCGGCTGGACGACGCTCCATTTTTTGAATTTTTTCGATTGGTCATTCGCCGAAACCAAAAACACCGTTTCCCGCCGGCGCGAATTGCTGGCGGATTCGAAGGCCGCCGCCGTCACTTCGCCGCGCGTTGCCGCCAGCGCGCTCGTGCGGTTCCACGTGCTGCTCGAAGCTTTCAAGCAGGGCATGGTGGATGCCGTCACCAAGGGCGGCCAAAGCCCGCTGGATATTCCCCTGCACACGGTGGTGCGCGAAAAACTTCCCGCGGGCGTGGCGTTTTGGGATGAATTGTTCCAGCAAAAATTGCCGCATCCGCTCGACACTCATCCCGCTTTGCATGTGCGCCTTGAAGCGCTCGGTCAGACGATTGATGCCAAAGCCGCCGAGGCGCTCGCAGTCCAGGAAAATGAAAGCGCCTACAGCCGCTGGCTCGCCCATCGCTCGGAATTGTTTGCCGACCTGCGCAACCAGGCCGATGCCGCCATTGGAACGATGCGTTCTCGCGCGCAGGTCACCACCGCCGATTATCAAACCGCCGATGGCCGCGAGTTGCTGGATAAACATTTCCCGGTTCGCAAATGGAAATCCAGCGCGAGAGCTTTTTGGATTTGTTTGATCGTGTTTGGCTGTCTGGCCGGCGGTCTCGTCGCGCTGGCGATGTTCCTGCCTGCCGAAATGGGTCCGCTGCGAATCTTTTTCGCGTTCTTCGCCTTGCTGCCAGTGTATGGAGTGGGTGTCCTCTGGGTGCGGCATCGGAATGGGGAATTGACTCTCGACGCCAACGGCCTGAGCTATACCGGCTGGCATCGCCAACTTCGTTTCGCCGATTTGCAAAAAATTTCCTACCGAAAAACCTATGGCAGCGTGAGCGCGACATTTCATCTGAAGCAGGCACAACGCCCGTTTTGGAAAATGACCCTCTTCGAATTTAAGCGAAAGAACTTGAGCTATTCGTTCTCCGGGCTGGCCGGAGTAAAGCAATTAACCGTCGCTCAAACCATCTTCAATTACTTCACGCGGCAAATCCCAAAATGATTTTTGCTTTTCTGCGCGATTGCAAATCGTTTCGCGCTATGGCTCAGTAACTCGATGAGCAACGCGTCCGCAACCTTTGATTCTCTTCTCGACCGCTATTTTAAATCCCTCCTCGCCGAGCATCCCACGTTCGCCGCCAGCGCCGGCCTCCCGGACAGCCGTGGCAAACTTGGCCGCGCCAACCTTGCGCACGAAAAACGCTGGCACGCCAAACGCCAGCAAGCCCTCACCACGCTTGAATCACTTTCCCCCAGCGAACTCAGCAATGAGCAACACCTCGACCGCCTCGCTTTTCGCAGCCAGCTATTGCGCGAGTGCGAAGACTTCGAGCGCGGCCGTCATGCCTTAAACCCGGACGCGCTCGACCACGTGCTCGGCGCTCTCCTTCACGAACTCCAGCGCGGCGAAGACGAGCCAGCCGTGGTTGCGAAACATTTGCGTTCGCTCCTGCGCGAAACTCCTCAATATCTCACCGAAGCCGCCACCCTGATTGATCGTCCCGAACGCGTCTGGCGCAATAGCATGGAACAAACTGCCGCGGGAGCCGGTTCGCTCTTCGACGCCGTTGCCGTATTTCTGAAAAGTGTTTCGCCTCACGCTTCTGACGCGCGGCAAATCGCCGCCGCAAAAAAAGCTTTTGCGAAATATCACAAACAAGTGGTTGCCCGTCCGCTGGCGCCGTCCGGTTCGTTCGCGGTGGGCGCCGCCATTCTTCAACGCCGCGTCCGCGATCAACTCGGCCTTGATTATTCGCTCGGTGAAATCGAGTCACTCGCACTTTCCGAAGTCGCGCGCGTCGGCGAACTTCTAAAAAAAGCCACCGCCAAATTTGGCCGGGGCAAGTCCACCGATGAAATCATTCACGAGAGCCGCGCCGCGTGGAATCCCGGCGATGATTTGCTCGGCGTGTATCGCCGCGAAACCCAGCGCGTCGCCAAGGCTTTTCGCGCGACGAAAGCGGTCACCTTTCCCAAAGGCGAAACCCTGGACGTTCGCCTCGTGCCGGAATTCATGCGCCATCTTTTCCCCACTGCCGCGTACACGCAGCCGGGCGCGTTCGAGAAACGCCAGCGCGGAATTTTTTGGGTCAACGACCTCAGCGCCACCAAAAAAACCGAGGCCGAAAAACTCGCCGAACGCCAGCAGCATTTCGGCCTCAGCCTTACCTGCGCGCACGAAGCCTATCCGGGCCATCATTTGCAATTCGTCACCGCCAATCGCCACCCGCGCCCATGGCGGCGGCTTTTTGCGCACGCGGTTTTTTACGAAGGCTGGACGCTCTGGTGCGAGCAGATGATGGTGGATTTAAAGATCGAGCGTTCGCCGTGGCTCGAAGTTCAGCAGCTTCACGATGCCCTATGGCGCTGCCATCGCATCCTCGTTGACCTGCGTTTGCAGACGGGCCGCTACAGCTATGAACAAGCCGTCGCGCATATGCAAAAAAATCTCGGCTTCACGCGCGCCCGCGCCGCCGCCGATGTGAATTGGTACACCGCCTCACCCTCGGTGCCGATGAGTTACTGGCTCGGACGCCTTGAAAACGAACGCCTCCGCAAACGCCTGGTGATCGGGCGCGGCTGGACGCTGCAAAAATTCAACGACTGGCTTATCAGTTTCGGCACGCTTCCACAGGCGTGGCTGGAAAAATATGGGTTGGATTAAGCCCAAAATATTTCCGCCATTGTAACTCCGAAAATAGTCAGGCCGTTCGCAACTGATTTCGATCCGTCTTCAAATTGAATCTTTCGCCGCCACGGCGGAACGCAATATCCACGCCGTAAAACCTCCGTCTCTTTCGAATCTTTGGATAGGTATTTCCACCTATAGCAAACCATTTTCGATGATTGTAGTGTCTGTGAAAGCCCGAATGAGAAAGTGCCGCGAGTAACTCGCGCAACCAAGCTTGTGTATGCGTCTCTTGGACGAGCCAGCTTTCCCATGGGCAAAGTAATTTGAGTGCCATCATGAAAAAGACGAAACGCGAGCACAACGGCTTTACCCTGATCGAATTGTTGGTGGTGATCGCGATCATCGCCATCCTGGCGGGATTGCTTTTGCCCGCCCTGGCCAAGGCGAAATTCAAGGCCAAGGTCATCAACTGCGCTTCCAACTACCGCCAGTGGACGATCATGGTGAACGTCTATGCCAGTGACGATCCCCAGGGCAAATTGCCTGCGTTTACCGTTTATAGTTCGGGGGGAAATCCCACCGATGTCGGCACCAATTTTGTCACGGCGCTCTCGCCCTATGGCATGACCGTGCCGATGTATTTTTGCCCGGTGCGGTCCAAGGAATTCGACACCGCGAATACCTGGTTCTTCAGTAATTTCCACCGGAGCCTGAGCCAGATCACCGACCTGAATGTTTATTTCACTTCCACCTTGCCGGGTGGCCGTTCCGAAAATGGCGGATATGGAAAGCTGCTGCATGACTGGTACGTGCCGCGACTCTCCAACGCCAATGGCGGATTATTTCCTGTGCCGGGCGTGACGGCCAACGCCACGTTCCCGCCTGATTGCCTGGGATGGCCGCAGAAAACCAGCGACCCCGTCGCCGCCACGGCCCCCATCATGACGGACCTCGCCGAGTACGTCGGCAATTCCACCAACATCAATTTGATACCGAGCACCACGGCGCATTTTTTCAACGGCACGTTGAATTCGATCAACCTGGCTTTTGCCGACGGGCATGTGGAACAGCACACATCCGCCACGATCCGCTGGCAGATGACCGGCGCGGCTGGCCAGGAAAGTTATTTCTATTGAACCTCGCTTTCTCTGGCGAACGTCCCGCGCAACCCAAACAACACCAAACCACAAACGCATGAAAAAGTTGATGATCAAACAAATTATAAAGCTGTTCGCCTTGCTGGGGCTCGCCACGGCCTGCGGATTATCGAGCCAGGCGCAAACCACCACCACCTACACCGTGAACAATTTTGATTCAGCCGCCGAAGTCACCAACAACGCGGGTTATCCCTGGATCAACTGGTTCGGCACCGCCTATTTCACCAACGTCTGGGACCCCAGCGACGCCAATGGCAACACCAATTCCGGTTCACTGAAAATCGTCGCCATATTTCCCGATGCCGGCGTCGGCGGCCAGTTCGGCCCGCAATTTGTCGTGATGGATAATTATGGCGGACTCAATCCCCCCAATGGCTACGATGGTTTTCAAATCACGAACTTCCAGTGCGACATCCGCTTTGACCCGACGTCGCAGACGCAGGTTTCCGGCGGTTCGACCAATTACGGCACGGTGGAATTCGGCTCGCGCGGCACGGGATTCAACCAACCGGACTTCGGCAGCATCACGCCCACCGTGGACCAAACCAATTGGATTCATGTAAGCTTGCCGGTGGATGCCGTGGCCAATTCACAATTCACCAACCTGCCAAATGTGTTTGTGAAAATGTTCTCCGGTTCGTTCACCAACAAGTCCATTTTATTTGTGGATAATATCAAGTTGGTCGGGCCCGCCTCAACCGTGACGAATCCTCCGCCCACCATGGCCATTCAAAAAGCCGTCCCGTCAGTGCGCATTTTTGCCGGTTCGACCTCCAGTGTGTTTGACCGCGAGCAACTCACCAGCCTCGATCAAAATCAATCATGGGTCGGAACCGGGACGACCTATCCTGTTTCCTATTCCTTCACGCTGCTGGACGCCGCCAACGCTGCGGGTTTCCAGACTCATGTCTTCCTGCTTCCGGTCAATTTCATTGGCAATCCGATCACAGGAAATGAGTATATGGATTACCAATCATCGAATTCCGTGTGGCTCCAGATTCTTGCCGGCACCACTAATGTCACCGCGAACATCTCGTGGAAAACAAATCTGCCCAATTCCAATCCGAATAATATCGCGCTCCAGATTACCAACTCGACTGCCGTCGGAACCTGGACGGTGACTTTCAACGATACTAACAGTGGCACCTTGACTGCCCCGGGCGCGGCGCCGGCGTCCTTCACGATTGCTGACGCGAATATAACCAACGATTTCGCCAATCCGCTGATCGCGATCTTCGGTGTTCAACCCAATTCCACCGCTGGCGAAGGCCAGTTCAACGATTACGCGAACATCACCACCAGGGGTGTGTCGGGCACGCCGATCAACGACACCTTCGCCACCGATACCGGGCTCAATACAGGCATCTGGGACGCGTCGGACTCGGCGCAAGTGGCGAGCGTGGCCTTCGTCACGACGAACAATCCCGTGTGGGTGAACTGGACGACGCCGGATCCCGGTTTCGGATTGGGCATCAGTCCCGATCTCACGAACTCCATGGATTGGCATTTGCCGGGATTCTATAATGGGTTTTTCGGCAACCAGGGAACGGGGACTCAGTTCGGTTTGAAAAAATGGGTTTTGGTGACGCCGGATATTCTGCCTTCGAATCTCAGCGGGACACCGGACACTAATGTGTTTTTCCAACTGTCGAATCCGCCGCCGGCCGATTAAGCATGGGGAAGTTAAAGCGTCCGTAACTCGACGGCGCCGGACTGCAAAGTTCCGGCGCCGTTTCGCTTTTCCGCTGGCTGAAATTTTTGCGATTTGTCCTGTCCCTGGACGATTATTGAGAGAACCATTGATTATTTTTTTTCGAGAATTCAGAATGCGTTTCATGTCTCACCATCGGTTCGCTGAACGGCCCAATGCGCTTGCGCATGATACCCATTGCGTGCCGAACCGGCGCTCGCCGATTAGAAAAACAATTCACCGATTAACGCCGTTCGCATCGCTCTGGCTGTTTTCTATTTTGAGTTTCATTTATTTCCCTGCTCTCACGCTCGCGCAATCTTTTCCGATCGTCACGAATGTTGACCAATTCTGGAACGTCCCGAACGAATATTTTCTTCGCGGATGTTCTTTCCACATTACTGGTGTCGTTACGCTCGCCGATACCAACCGCAATCTCATGGTGGTGCAAGACTCGACCGGCGCGGTGGCGATCAGCGGCAGCGTAAAAAAATCACCCGTCATGATCGGCCAGCGCGTTTTGGTTGAGGGAAACGAAGCCGCGCCGGCGGTTGAAGGTTTTCCTGATTATCCATTTCATCCGTCCGGCTCGGATGTGCCCGCCGCGTTCGAGGCTCCTTCAAACTGGGGCAATTATCATTTGACGCGCATGCGGGGCTATCTGCATCCGCCGGTGACGGGAAATTACACTTTCTGGATCGCCAGCGATAATTCATCCGAGCTTTGGCTGAGCACGGATGAAGACCCGGCCAAAGTCCGAAAAATTGCCTTCATCAGCGAAGGTTTTTGGGTGAATCCGCGGGAATGGTCCCGCTATCCATCGCAACGCTCAGAAACGATTTTTCTGCGCTCCGACAAAACCTATTACGTCGAAGCTTTTCAGGAACAGGTCTTGCAAGACGACCATCTTTCGGTCGCGTGGCAAGGGCCGGACTTCGCGCAAGCCTTGGTTGATGGAAAATATTTGACGCCTTTCGCCGATAGTGCGGATGAAAAAAAATTGCCGGTGAGCCACGGAATTCTCCGCGAATTCTGGACCAATTATTCCGCCGGCAGCCTCGTGGGAATCACCGGCCCCCGGCGTTACGCGTCCGTTTTGAGCGCGAAGGAAATTCACCTCACGATCCTTGGCAACGGCCCGCTGCCTGAGCCGCGCCGCATCTCGCTGGACCAGCCGCTCGCTCCCGAAAATAATTATTGCTGGGTGCAAGTGGAAGGCATGCTGAGTTTTCTCGCGGTGCATGACACGTCGGCCAGTTTGGAAATGCTCGACAACAATGAGCAGACGGAGTTGCACGTTCAACATTGGGACAAGGATTCGCCGTTGCATCCGCTGAACGTCCGCGCCGAGGCGCAGGGCGTGTGCGAAGGCACTCACAGCATGACCGGCCCGCTGACGCCCGGCCTGATCTGGGTTCCTTCGCAGAGCAATATTCGCCTGCTGGAAACCACCATCACCAATACGGCCCCGTTGACGCTGGCTCAACCCGCCGTGAAGACCCAAATGAATCCCACCGGCGACATGGCGGGATTTTATATCACGCGCGGGGTGGTCACTTTCAACGATGACGTGCTCAAGAAGCATTGCACTTTCATCCAGGATGATAATGGCAGCAGTATTTTTATTTTGGACCCGGCGGAGCGTCTCGTCGGCAAACTTCAAATCGGCGAATGGGTGCAGATTGGCGGCACTTTGTTGCTGGGCAAGGATGCTCCCGGGCTTCAGCCGACCGTTCTGAGGAATCTCGGCCTTCAGACGATGCCCAAGCCCATCATCGGCCCGACGGATCTTTCGCTGGAGAAAATCGCCAACGGAATCTGGACGGAAGTCGAGGGCGTGGTTCGTTCCGTGGATACCAACGGCGTTATTTTATTGGCGGGAAAAAAGGCGCTCGCCTCGGTGTGGATTGGACGGACGCCGCCGGAAGTTTTGCGGCATTACGTGGACGCGACCCTTCGCATCCAGGGCGTCATGTCCACGGCGGTTTTTGGCCGGCCCGTGCTGCTGACACCTTCGCGCGAATTTGTCGAGGTTGAGGAAGCCGCGCCGGAACATCCTTTTGACCTGCCGGTTTTTTCGATGGCGAATCCGAAGCCGGTTGGCGTGGGCTTCAACTGGCAGCATCGCGTTCGCATGGGCGGGGTGGTGACGTTTCGCGGCGACTGGGGATTGTTTGTGCAAACCGCTTCGGGAAGCATGCGCGTTCAGACCGTGAATGCTCCGGCCGTTTCCGTTGGCGATGGTGTCGAAATCGTTGGATTTCCCGATGAAAATAATTCCGTAACGGGCGCGCTGGTGCGTCCCACCGGGAACCATCCTTTATTTAAGCCGCTGAATCTTGATCTCGCCACTGTGAGTCCGGGCGAAAGAGGCAGCCTGTTCGTAAAAGTCCGGGCGGATTTGCTGTCCCAGAAAAAGAACGCCAATCATCAAATGCTGGAGTTGGAACAAGGCCAGCGGGCATTTGAGGCGGTGCTGGCGACGCACGATGGCCAACTGCCGGAGCTTAATCCCGGAAGCCGCATTGAGATCACCGGCGTCTGCGACTTTCAACCCATCGCCACGGCAGCGGCGAGAGGTGGCTTGTCGGAAAATGCCACCGGGCTTTGGCGGGTTTGGTTGCGCAGTCCCGCCGACGTGGTGGTGCTGAGCGGGCCGCCGTGGTGGACCTGGAAACGCGCCTCGATTTTGATCGGCATCATGACCGCGATTCTTTCCGGCACGATCTTGTGGATCCAACTGTTGCGCGTGCGGCTCCGGCGGCAACAGGCGGCGCGGCTGACCTTTTCTCGGCAAACGCTTCAAGGCCAGGAAAGTGAACGCCGCCGCATCGCCGCCAATCTTCACGACAGCCTTGGGCAAAATTTATTGGTCATAAAAAATCAACTGCATCTGGCGATGCAACCGGTGGGTGCGGTGCCAGAGTTACAACGGCGGCTCGAGGAGATTTCGAGCATGGCTTCGCAGGCGATTGAAGAAGTACGCCAGATCACCCACGACTTGCGGCCGTATCAGCTTGACCGGCTCGGTTTGACGCAGACCATTCGCGCCGCGATCCGCCGCGTCTCGGAAAACACCGCCATCTCCTTCGCCAGCGATGTTGAGGACATTGACGGATTGCTCGACAAGGAATCGGAAATCCATGTTTATCGAATCGTGCAAGAGAGCCTCAACAACGTCGTCAAACATTCCAAGGCCACCGAGGTCACCATCATCGTCAAAAAAAACCTGGCGCGTATCTCGCTCGGCATTCGCGACAACGGCCAGGGATTTAACGCCAACGCCTTTTCCGCGCACGGGGTTGAAAGCGCCGGTTTCGGCCTGAGCAACATCAGCGAACGGGCGCGAATTCTCGGCGGCGAACTGGTGGTGGATTCCCGCCCGGGAAGCGGAGTCAGCCTGACGATTGAAATTCCCATTCTTAATTCCAAGCATGAAGCGCCTGGTGAAATTATTGATCGTTGACGATCATCCGATCTTTCGACGCGGGCTCCGCGAGATCATCGAGGAGCATCCGAATTTCGAAGTGGTGGGCGAGGCGTCGGACGGCCAGCTTGGGCTGCGGCTCGTTTCGGACCGCAAGCCGGACATTGTGCTGCTGGACATTGACATGCCACGCATCAGCGGATTGGACATGGCGCGCGCGCTTCAAAAGAGCGAGCATCCCGCCCAAATCATTGTGCTTACGATGTACAAGGAGGAGGACATGTTTAACGCGGCGATGGATTTGGGCATCAAGGCTTATATTCTCAAAGAGAACGCCGCCGATGATATTGTGGAAGCCTTGGATAGAGTTGTCGGCGGAAAAACTTTCATCAGCCGCTCCATGTCGGACATTGGAAAGAAGCGCACCGACCATGTCCAAAAACTTTTATTGAGCAAGCCGCAAATCGAGTATCTCACGTCAGCGGAACGGCGGATTTTGAAACTCATCGCTGAAGATAATACGAGCAAGGAAATTGCCGACAAACTCGGCATTAGCGTCAAAACGGTAGATAATCATCGGCTCAACATTTGCCAGAAACTGAACCTGCACGGCAGCCACAGCCTTCTCAAATTCGCGTTTGATCACAAGTCTCACCTGTAGCTTTCTGTGGCCGTCCAAAAGCGCATAGGTATTGCTACCTATGTATGACCGGGAAAGCTGAATGATAAGCTTGGCCTGATGACCAACCATTGTGCCGCCCGCACCAGCAAAAGTTCAGCGCCAGTTGAAATTTCTTTCGAGAACTCTTCCAGCGAAGATGCCGGTTGTGGTTCCAATTCAATCCGGCTCGCGACGGGAAATCTGCAAGTGGATCATTGCGTGAGCTACATGGTGCAGCAGTTGAACAAGCCTTTAAAAATTTCCGTGCTCATCGAACTCGCCGGGATTACTCACAGCCGTTTTTTTGCGGTCTTCAAATCTTCCACCGGTTATACGCCGCTGGATTTTTTCATCCGTTTGCGCATGCGGAAGGCGCGCGAACTTCTTTCGACCAACCGTTTGCTGGTCAAGGAAGTTTCCTATCTCGTCGGTTACAAGGATGCGCTGTATTTTTCCCGGATGTTCAAATCCATTTATGGCATAGCGCCGAGTGGATTTCGAACGCTGGCGTCCGATTCCGCGAATTTTGACACCGGGCAGAAAACTCGTTTGGCGCAGTAGGCGCGCTGATTAAATTTTCTTAGGGCCGGTTTTGCGGTGGTATCGGGATTTGCGCATTTCAACTTCCTGCGTCTTGGGAAGAAGGAACCTTGTCGCTCCTACGGAGCTTGGTTATTGCAGGGTCATTATTATAAACATGGCGCTCCTAACGGAGCTTGAAAAAAATAAAACCTTGTCCCTTGGCCGCGACATGCGCGTCGGAGATGATCGCGCAACGGCAGTGTATTAAGCTCCGTTAGGAGCGCCATGTTTATAATAGTATTTCAAATCAATCCTTAGCTCCGTAGGAGCGACACCCTCATGAATACGCTCTTTCAATTCCACAAAAACTGAGATCGGCCCGTCATTCCCCTTAAAATCTCATTCCCATTCGGCAAACTTAGTTTATCTTTTCGCGTATGAATTTATTGCCGTTCACCAATTTGCCGGCCTACAAGCCCCGTCATTTCGTTCCGCAAAAAATTGATTTAGGGGACATCGCGCAGATCACTCCGCTTTACGATCAACTGGAAGTCCGCGCTGCCGCGTGCCAGACTCCTGCCGATCTCGAACGCTGGCTCGTGGATTGGAGTGAACTTAATGCCGCGATTGATCAGGATCAATCGGAGCGTTACATCGCCATGACCTGCCACACGGACAGTCCCGACGCGGAAAAAGCCTACCTGCACGCCGTCGAAAATGTGCAGCCGCAACTCAAGCCACGCGAATTCAAGCTCGCGGAAATTTTCATCGCTCATCCGTTGCGTGCCCGGTTGCCGAAACAGCGTTACGAAGTCTTCGACCGCAACACCGCGCTTCAGGTCGAATTGTATCGTCCCGAAAATGTCCCGCTCGAAACCGAGGAAGCCAAGCTCGGCCAGCAATATCAAAAGCTCAGCGGCTCGCTGACGGTGCCATTTCGCGGCGAGGAAAAAACCCTCGCGCAGATGGCGCGTTTTCTCGAAGAGCCCGACCGTCCGTTGCGTCAGGAAGCGTGGGAACTCGTCGCCAATCGCCGCTTGCAGGAAGTGGACAAGATCGAAACGATTTTTGACGAGTTGGTAAAAATCCGCGAGCAGACGGCGAAAAACGCGGGTTACAAAAATTTTATTGATTACGCGTTTCGCTCCCGCCGCCGTTTCGATTACACGCCCGAGGATTGCCTGCAATTTCACACCGCGATTGAAAAAGAAATCATGCCGGTGGTGCGTGATTTGCAAGCGGTTCGCCGTGGTCAACTCGGCTTGACCGCGTTGCGTCCGTGGGACCTCGGCGTGGACCCATTGAATCGTCCGCCGTTGCGTCCTTTTGAGCAGGTCGAAGGCATGGTCGCGAGCACACAAAAGATTTTTAACCAGCTCGACGCCACGCTCGGCGGCGAGTTTCAGGAGATGCAGAATTTGCGTTTGCTCGATCTGGCGAATCGCAAAGGAAAAGCGCCGGGCGGGTATCAATCCACGCTGTCCGAATCGCGGCTGCCGTTTATTTTCATGAACGCGGTCGGTGTGCAGCGCGACGTCGAGACCATGTTGCACGAGGCGGGCCACGCGTTTCACGCGCTCGCCAGCCGCAAGGAGGATTTGTATGCCTATCGCGATGCGCCGATTGAATTCTGTGAAGTCGCCTCGATGAGCATGGAACTGCTCGGCAACGAGTTCATCGAAAACTTTTACGCGCCTGCCGAAGCGGGCCGCGCGCGCCAGGATCATCTCGAAGGCATTGCGAAAATTTTTCCGTGGATCGCCACGGTGGATGCCTTCCAGCACTGGATTTATTCGCATCCCGGCCACACGCGCGACGACCGCCGCGCGGCGTGGGAAAAACTCATGGATCGTTTCGGCGGCGATGTGGATTGGAAAGGCTATGAAAAAGCGCGCGGCTATATGTGGCACCGCCAGCTTCACATTTTTCTGCATCCGTTCTATTATGTCGAATACGGCATCGCCCAACTCGGCGCGCTGCAAGTCTGGGCAAATTCAAAAAAGGACAAGGCGAAAGCGCTCAACGATTACAAGTCCGCGCTCGCGCTTGGCGGTTCGCGCCCGCTGCCCGAACTTTTCGCCGCCGCCGGCTGCAAATTCGCATTCAACCAGGAAACGATGAAGCCGCTGATGAACCTCGTCCGCACCGAATTGGCCCGGCTCAAGTAATGTGAAAGTGTTCGTCACCGGCGCGTCGGGCTTTGTCGGCGAAGAAATTCTTCGACAGCTTCACGCCGCTGGTTACGGCATCCGCATTCTCGCGCGAAAGGAAAAATCATCCGCGGTTCAATCCGCCGCCGCGCGTTTCAAGGTTGAGATTCATCCCGGGGACGTGACCGATGCGCAAACCCTTTTCGGCGCATTGATCGGCTGCGATGCCGTCATCCATCTCGTCGGCATCATCAGCGAAGTGGGCAAATCCACTTACGAAAACATCCACACGCGCGGAACGCAAAATATGGTGGGTGCCGCGCAACCAGCCGGCGTGCGCCGCTTCATCCACATGAGCGCGCTCGGCACGCGCCCGAACGCGGTCGCGCGTTATCATCAATCCAAATGGGCCGCCGAGGAAATTTTGCGCCACAGCGGCCTGGACTTCACGATCTTTCGTCCCTCGATCATTTACGGCCCGCATGATCATTTCGTAAATCTGTTCGCGAGCCTCTCGCGTTTTTCTCCCGTGTTGCCAGTGATCGGCGATGGCCGCGCAAAATTGCAACCGGTTCCCGTCGCGGATGTGGCGAAGTGTTTTGTCAGCGCACTTTCCGAGCCCAAATCTATCGGCCAAACTTTCGACCTTGCTGGTCGTGACGTTTTAAGTTTTGAGCAAGTCCTCGACACTATTCTCGAAGTCACGCATCGCAAACGCTGGAAAATGCACGTGCCCCTCGCCATCGCGCGACTCCAAGCCACGCTGCTGGAAAAAGTTTTTCCTCTCTTCGGAAAAGCGCCGCCATTCAATCGCGATCAACTATTGATGCTTCAGGAGGACAATGTTGGTGATGCAAAGTGCGCAATGGAATTATTTTCAATTAATGGGGTGAGTTTTAAAGACGGAATAGCTGGCTATTTGCATTCATCAAATTGAGACGCCACGCCGGTCAACCCTGCGACATGCAATATCCCGAAACCGGTTGAAAAAAATCGCTAATCGGAGGATAGTCCTCATATGATTACGCTCAAAGCGGACAATCGCAGCCGGGTAAAATTGCCGGATGTAAAACCAGGAACCGTTTTTCAACTCGTGAATAGCGGTTCAGGCCACTTTAATTTGGTTGAATTACAGCCCACCGATGTTCCGATCGTAAATCCAATTAAACGCAAGGATGGTTCCTATAAATGGCCGGTTAAAATGAGCCGGAAAGAAATAATCGCGGCTATCCGGGCAGACCGGGATTCCCGATGAAAGCGTATTGGGATTCTTCCGCGCTTGTAAAAGCAATATTGGATGATCAACTTCACGAACGGTTGGTGAGAGAGGGTGGACTCACTCGTACGCACACTCTCGCCGAAGTGTTTTCAGTGCTTACAGGTAAAGCCCATATTCGCATGGACGCCGCGGCGGCGGCTAAAGTCGTCAAGCAAATTGCCGAGTGCATTCAATTTGTGATCTTTCCAGCGATGAAGTGATTGCCGGTCTTTCAAAGGCCCGGCAGCGAGGCGTGAGAGGCGGGCGTGTGCATGATTATTTGCACGCACTCGCAGCAGTTAAATCAGGCGCGAACGAATTGCTGACCCTGGATCGCAACGATTTTGACTTGCTCGCGCCCGGTTTGTTGGTGGAACAGGTCTAAACCTGTCCGCAAAACCCTTGAGTATCTAATCCGGTTACGTCTCGATCCCGTAAGCCTTGATCTTATTATAAAGTGTCTGCCGGCCAATGCCCAAACGCTTGGCCGTTTCCAATTTATTGCCGCCGGTTTCCTTGAGCATCTGCACGATGGTATTGCGTTCAACGCCTTCCAGCAGCGTAAAACTTGTGTCACCGCTGGCTTCGTTGCTGGCGGAAGTGATGGACAAGTCAACGCCTTCAATCACTTTGCCTTCGCTCAAAAGCACCGCGCGCTGGACTTCGTTCTGCAACTGGCGCACGTTGCCCGGCCAGTCGAACGAACGCAACCGCTCCGCCGCTTCGTCAGAAAATCCCGTGATGTCACGATTCGCCTGTGAGGAAAACCGCTTCAGGAACGACATCGCCAGCGGCAGAATGTCTTCGCGGCGCTCGCGCAAGGGCGGCAGATGCACCGATACCGCGCTGATGCGGTAAAACAAATCCTCGCGCAGCTTGCCATCACGGATCGCCTCTTCCGGCTTGCGATTGGTCGCGGCAATGATGCGGCAATCCGTCTTGTAACTGGTCCGCCCGCCGACCGGGCGCACTTCCTTTTCCTGGAGCACGCGCAGCAATTTGCTCTGCGTATCAATCGGCATTTCGGACAGTTCGTCCAGCAGCAGCGTACCGCCTTCGGCCTGGCGAAACAACCCTTCGCGGTCGCTGTTCGCGCCGGTGAAGGCGCCTTTGACGGAGCCGAACAATTCACTCTCGATCAATTCGCGCGGCAGTGCGGCGCAGTTGATCTTGATCAACGGCCCAGCGGAACGCCCGCTCGCGGTGTGGACGAGATCGGCGATGACTTCCTTGCCCGTGCCGCTTTCGCCGGTGATCAAAATCGAAACATCGCTCGGCGCGACGCGGCGCACGGTGCGCACGACGGCTTTCATCGCCTCACATTGGAAAATGGAATTCGCGGTCGAGACGGCTTCGCGTAAGGAACGGATTTCCAGCGCGCGCTTGATGAGGTTCAGCAGGCTCTCGGGGTCGAACGGCTTTTCTGCAAAGTGAAATGCGCCGCGCTTAGTGGCTTCCACGGCGACATCATAGGTCGCGTGGCCGGTGAGCATGATGACTTCCGCCTCGGGCCATTCTTTCTTGATGAGCGGGAGCAGGTCGAGGCCGGTGGCATCGGGCAATTTATAATCCAGCAACACCACGTCCGGCTGGAAACGGCCGTAGGTTTCCTTGAGCCCGGCGGCGTCCTTCACCTGGTGGACTGTGTAATTGCTGCGCTGCAACACTTGTGAGAGCAATTCGCGGATTTCCGAATCGTCGTCCAGGACCAGGATATTTGCCTTCATATTTTACGATTGCGATTTGCGACACACGCCCGGGTAAAACTATTGAATACTTCCTGATGCTCCGGATACCGGGGCGCCAGACGCTCAGGATGAAACTGCACGGTCATAAAATACGGCAGCAAATGGGCGGAGTCGCTCTGCAATTCCGTTGCTTCCACCACGCCATCATCGCTTACAGCCGTGACCTTCAGCGGCTTGGCGACGCGGCCGATGGCTTGATGATGTGTGCTGTTCACACCCAGGCGCTGCTTCCCCGTAATCTTGGCAAGCAATGAATCCTCTGTCAACCGTGCTTCATGCACGACCTCGCTTTTGCGCTCCATTTGGCGATGGTTCAAAGCACCCTTGACCTGGCTGGGAATATCCACCACCAGCGTGCCGCCGAGCGCGACGTTTATGATCTGATGCCCGCGGCAAATTCCCAGCACCGGTTTGCGTTGTTTAAACACTTCGTCCACCAATATCAACTCGCGCAAATCGCGTTCGCCTTTTTCGATGTTCACCGTCTTTCGCAACTTCGGCGATAAGGATTTTGTATAGAGCTTCGGATTGATGTCGTCGCCGCCAGAGAAAAGCACGCCATCGCACTGCGCCACGCATTCGGCCACGATTTCCGGCGACGCCAATCCCGGCAGCACCAATGGGACGCCGCCCGCCGCCATGACGGCGCGCATATAAGTCTCCGAAAGGCTGATGGACATGTCGCCAAATTCTTCGCCTTTCACTTCCGTGTTCGGCGAAACTAGAATCAGCGGCGGCCGCTCGTTTTTGTTTCTAGTCTTCGATTTTGTGCGCGGGGAATTTTTCATTGATCGTTCTTTTCAGGCGCTGCTCTTCTTCGGGGCGCTGCAACCGCCGACCAATACGACGGCGGACGGCATCCAAAAGTTCCAGCCAATCTTCGAGCGGCGGGTCGGCCAGCGGCTGCCATTGCTCAAAACGGCGGTCGCGAATAAAAAATTTCCACTGGGTTCCCACGTGTTGCGCATACAAAAGCATTTTTTCGCCTTCGTCATTCACGCGTTTCCAACTGATTTCAGCTTTGGCTCCCATGATGATTATTCGGGACGATCCACGCTCGCCACGGCCATTGCGGCGATGCCTTCGCCGCGGCCGACGAAGCCCATCATTTCATTGGTGGTCGCCTTGATGCCCACACGGGTCGCATCAATGCCCAGCGCGGCGGCGATGTTGTTTTTCATGTTCGCGATGTGCGGAAATAATTTGGGTTCCTGCGCGATCATGGTGGCGTCAATGTTCACGATGCGGGCCGAACGGGTTTTCGCCTGGCGCGCGGCTTCCTGCAAAAACACTTTGCTGGGCGCGCCTTTCCAGCGTGGATCGGTGTTCGGAAAAAAGTGGCCGATGTCCACCTCGCCAAGCGCGCCGAGGACGGCATCGCAGATGGCATGCATGAGCACGTCGGCGTCCGAATGGCCGTCGAGCCCCTTCGTGTGCGGGATCTCCACGCCGCCGATGATGAGCTTGCGACCGGCCACCAGTTGATGGACATCATAACCTATTCCTACATGAACCATTCGGCTTAACATATATTCGGTGGAACATTGCACCAAGCAATTTTGTTGATCGCCCGCACGCGGCTAAAAACGTAACAATAATGTTCGTGCGCTTTTTCCGATTTTGGGCAACATGACGCCAACCTATGTTTTCACTTCAAAAATTGCTCGGCAAAGAAGACATGTTCTTTGACCTGCTTGAAGCCAGCGCGGAAGAAGCGCGTGCCAGCGTCCAGGCGCTCGTCAAGCTGAACAAAAACCCCGAGCAAACCACCTTGCTCTACGAATTCATCCAGGCGCGGCGCAAGGAGAAGCAGATTCGCGCGAAGATCACCGAGGCGGTCTATAATACTTTTGTCACTGCGCTCGAACGCGAAGACATCGAGAGTCTTTCGCATGCGCTTTATCGCATTCCCAAGACGGTCGAGAAATTTGGCGAGCGCCTGTTGCTCGCGCCGCAGTATGCTCAGGGCGTGGATTTTTCCAAGCAGGTGAATTTGCTTGAACAAGCGACCGACACGGTTTGCCAGATGGTCAAAAGCCTTCGCCAGGGGGCGTCGCTTGAGAAAATAATGGCGCTCAATGACAAGCTGCAATATCTCGAAGGCGAGGCCGACAAGACCGTCATCGAACTGCTCCGCGGTTTGCTCAATGCCAAACACGATGACCCCATCAAAGTCATCGTTTTGAAGGACCTTTATGAAGTGCTGGAAAAGGTCATAGATCGTTGCCGCGACGTCGGCAATATCATCGCCGCGATCATTTTGAAAAACTCCTGATGCCATGACGCTCGTCCTGACCGTCATCGTCATTGCGTTGGTTTTCGAATACATCAACGGATTTCATGACACCGCCAACTCCATCGCCACGGTCGTCTCGACCAAGGTCCTGACGCCGCGCCAGGCGGTCGTGCTGGCGGCGGTCACCAACCTCGTCGGCGCGATGTGGGGAACCGCCGTCGCCAAGACCATCACGGGCGGCCTCGTTGATTCGAGGATAGTCACGATGACTTCGGACATTCTCATCTGCACTTTAATCGGCGCGATCCTTTGGAACTTGCTCACGTGGTGGCTGGGGTTGCCTTCGAGTTCGAGCCATGCGCTGATCGGCGCGTTGTGCGGAGCGGGCCTGGCGGCGTCGCATAATAATTGGCACGCGATCATCTGGTCGGAGCCCAATCACGAGCATTGGTACAAAGGCGGGGGGCTGTTGTGGAAAGTGATCGTGCCGATGTTTTTCTCGCCGGCGCTTGGATTCATCCTTGGTTTTGCGATCATGGCCGCGCTCTATATTTGTCTGCGCAACCGCCGGCCTTCGCGCGTCAACGCGTTCTTCGGCAAGGCACAAATGTTCAGCGCGGGCGCGATGGGTTTTATGCACGGCACGAACGACGCGCAAAAGACGATGGGTATCATTGCGCTGGTGCTGCTGGGCGCGACGAAGGCCGGGACTTTCGCGCACTTGCCGGGATTCCTTTCCTTTCTGGATACGCCGGAACCACCGGCTGGCGGTTCACTGGAAATTGCGCTTTGGATCAAGGTGACGTGCGCGCTGACGATGGCCTCGGGAACGGCCGTCGGCGGCTGGCGCATCATCAAGACGCTCGGCCACAAAATGGTGAAGCTGCATCCGATCAATGGCTTCGCGGCGGAGGCGAGTTCCGCGACGGTGATTGCGGCGGCGTCTTACTTTGGCATTCCGGTTTCGACGACGCATAATATTTCCGCCTCCATCATGGGCGTGGGTTGCGCGAAGCGTTTCAACGCGATCAAATGGAACGTGGTGGAGCGCATGGTGTGGGCGTGGATTTTCACGATTCCGGTTTCGGGTGCCATTGCTTACGGCATGGTTTGGGCGATGCAAGTTGCTGGTTGGGTGGTTTGACCGGCAGATTTCCTGCCTTTGTAGCGGCGGTCTATGGCCGTTGAATCCTCTGATAAAGAGCGACCATAGATTCCGCTGTTCTTACACAACGCGTAACGATGCGTATCACGATTTTCAAGCAAACAACTACTTGCACCGGTTGACAATTGGTTCTTAAATCCGCGCGGTTGCCGTCAAGGAATTGTGGATTCGGAGCAGATAACTGAACTGTCCTCGCAAGAAAATAAAGAGGTAAAGATTCTGTGAGATTTTAGATATTTTTAATTTTATGCCTCGCGCGATTACGAAATTCTCGGCGATTGTGATTTGCAGCTTTATCATTCTCGCCGCGTTATTAGTAGCGTCATGGCCGAAGAAATTTAATAAGCGTTTCGCTCAAATACGACCTGGAGCAACAAAAAGCGAAGTAATAAGCCGCGTCGGCCAGCCAGATGCTAAATTCTCAGGTGTTCTCGTGCTATTGAAATTCGGCGGAAATGAAGCATGGGCATTTTCAAGTCGAAGAAGTCTTTCGGAGGCTTTTGAAGATTTGCTCCACGGAGGTTTTTTTCAACACGGATTATTCACGCCCACCAGTGAAGATTATGTGATTGTTTTTAATCGAGACGGAATTGTAATCCGGACGCAAAAACCTTTTTAATTTTGGTGCTGTCCTTCGTGGTGTTCACAGCTTCCCCGGTCAATGTGTTGAACACATTGGCAATATAATCCCATTCCACCGAGCATTGCCTCTCCCGCCGACTTGCGCTAAGTTCCGGCCATGTCAGAACCAGCTCTGAAAATTCTTGCGGTCGTCGGCAGCCTCCATCGCGAATCCGTCACGCGCTGCGTGATCCAGAATGCCGCCCGGCAATTTCAAGCTGCGGGTTGCATTGTGGACATTCTCGATTTCGCGCAGGAACCGCTCGCGCTTTATAATCCCGACACGGCGCACGAAGGCCCGGCTTATTCCGCGTTGCGCGCGCGCGTGGAACAGGCGGATGTCATCCTCGTCGGCACGCCGGATTATCACGGCAGCATCAGCGGCGCGACGAAAAATTTTCTCGACCATTTCTGGCGCGAGTTCGCCGGAAAACTTTTTGCGATCCTGGTCGCCTCGCACGAAAAGGGCCTCACTGCCACCGACCAACTCCGCACGGTCGCGCGCCAGTGTTACGCGTGGGTGCTGCCGTACGGCGTCGCTTTTGTTGACGGGCACGATGTGAAGGACGGCCAAATCATCAGCGAAACTTTCAAGCACCGCCTCGAAATGCTTGTGCGCGATACGCGCGTCTATGGCCAGCTTCTTGCCCATCAGCGGCGCGCGGACTTGCGCGGGACTGAGCCGGGTTTTCTTGCGCGGCATCGGTGAGCGGTTGTGCGGAATGTGAGGGAATGTTTTTAGAAATTCTTTAAAGCTGCCCCTCTCCCTAGCCCTCTCCCCGCGCGGTCGCGGGGAGAGGGAAGTGAGGCGCTGGGTGATTTTCAAGCTGGGAGCGAGTGGCCAGCAAAATATTTTTCCGAACTGAAAACTTAAAACTTAAAACTTTCAACGTGCGCATCTTGACACGGCCACCCGAGGTTAAGCCCTGCCAACGCCGCCGCAGTCCAGCCGGGACGAAAGAAATATTTCTGAAATCATCCGGGTTTACGCCGTGTTCATTTTCATCAAATTCTTTCGTCCCTGGCGGGACTTGAATCAGAAGCGAATTAAAACCCAGCCATAAATGGCTGGGCTAAGATCTTTCGTCCCTGCGGGACTTCGGCGGCGCGGCAGCGCCACCCTGGCTTTTGAGGGCAGTACGCGGATGCGCCCCTTCCGACTTGCCTTGCGGCGCTTCCTCAGCCGCGTTAAATTGTGCCCATGATTGATTTGGCTGAATTTCAGGTTCGCGGGGATTTGTTGAAGGTTCGCGCACCGATGCCGCGCGCGCAGTTTGATCCGCTTTCGCAGGAGATTTTTGCGCTCAAGAAAAAACTCAACGCCGTCATTCTCGCGCATAATTATCAAGTCCCGGAAATCCAGGATGTTGCGGATTTCGTTGGCGATTCCCTTGGGCTTTCGCAGCAAGCGGCGAAGACCAGCGCGGATGTCATCGTGTTCTGCGGCGTGCATTTCATGGCGGAAACGGCGAAGATTTTGAACCCGAACAAGGTCGTTATTTTGCCGGACAAAGATGCTGGTTGTTCACTCGAACAAAGCTGTCCCGCGCCAAAACTCGCGGCGCTGCAAGCCACCAATCCGAATTTCTACACGGTCACTTACATTAATTGCAGCGCGGAAGTGAAAGCGCTCAGCGATGTGATTTGCACCAGTGGCAATGCGGTAAAAATCGTGAATGCCTCGCCGAAGGACCGCGATTTGCTTTTCGTGCCGGACGAAAATCTCGGCGCGTGGGTCATGGAACAGACCGGGCGCCCGATGACTTTGTGGCGCGGAAATTGTTATGCGCATGTGGAATATCGCGCCGATGCGCTGACGAAATTGATCGGGCAATATCCCGACGCCAAAGTGATTGTTCATCCTGAAAGCATGCGCGAAGTGCGCGACCTTGCCAACGTTGTTTGCTCGACGGAAAAGATGATTGATTATTGCAAGCACAGCGACGCGCGGAAATTCATCATCGTCACGGAATCGGGCATCATCCATCGCATGCAGCGCGAATGTCCCGACAAGGAATTTATTTGCGCGCCGGTGTTTGACGTGATGCGCGCGCCGACGGACAACTGCCGCTGTAGCGAGTGCAAATACATGAAGATGAATACGCTCGAAAAAGTGCGCGACTGCATGAAAAATCTCGCGCCGCAAATCGAGCTGCCCGCTGAGATCATCCAACGCGCGCGCCTGCCGATTGAGCGCATGCTGGAAATTTCCGCGAGGCCGCTGGAGAACGCGGGATAATTTACAACCATCGAATCTTTTTTTATTCAATGGCTTTCAAAGCTGAAAAAACTGAGGCGGCGTTACTGGATCAAGCCACCAATCAACTTTGCGCGCAGTGAAACAGAAAATCGAAAAGAAATACAGTCGCGTTGATTACGACAAGTTGCGAAAAAATGGGTATAGCGATCACTTTTTGGCAAAGGTTGAGCGAGTATAAATCGGGCACTTTTTGACACTAGCGCGGGTGATAAGAGGATGCTCGCCTGGGCTCGCCTCGCTTCGCTCGATATAGAGGTGAGCGGTTTTGACGAGGGTTCCCCCAACTGAAGTTGGGGGTTAATGAGAAGTCTTTGCAGTTATGGTTACTGGGGAAAATTGGCGTAAAATTTCAACCGCTGCATCCGAATAGCTCATCATACCGGTTAGGACTCTCACCATTTCCAACAAAAAATTTTGTCGCTCATCTTATTTTTAGGATTCTGATGGGCCTAATACCGAATCTTATCCGGCTTGTTCTTCCACTCGGTGAACGCCGCGAGGGCTTCCTTGTGCAATAACTGTTTCATCGGCAGTTTGCGTTCTGAAATGGGGCGCGGAATTTCCCGGTAAATAAAATCGTCGTCGAATTCGATGGCGGCGGCGTCTTCGCGGGTGTTGCCATAATAAACTTTTTTCAAGCGCGACCAGTACATAGCGGAGAGGCACATCGGACAGGGCTCGCAACTGGTGTAGAGTTCGCAGTCGTCCAACTGAAAAGTTTTCAAGCGGCGGCAGGCGTCGCGGATGGCGACCATTTCGGCATGGGCCGTCGGGTCGTTCGTCGAGGTGACCTGGTTCCAGCCGCGTCCGACCACGCGGCCGTTCTTCACCACCACCGCGCCGAAAGGGCCGCCGGCATTGCGCCGCATCATCTGGAGCGAGATGCGGATCGCTGCTTTCATGAACGCGCTTTTCATGGGAATAACTCCGCCGGGTTTTGATTGCATGAAATCATTTTTCCACCTTCGTAGGTTTTTTCCAACTTCCCTTCGCGCCAGCGTTTCAAGCCATACAACGTCGAGAAAACAAAGTCCGGCGCCGCGCCGCCCTGCCCGCCCACCAATTCGCCGCCGCGCCGCACGTTGTCCTGCATCCACGCGGGCAGCGAGAGATGATATGGGTTGCGCTTCACCTCAACTTCGTGAAACGTCAGCGCCGTGATGAGATCGCCCAAATCCTGCGGGCTGATTTCCACCATCAGATTCGGCGACCACATCGCACCCCAAAATTCCGTCTCGACGACGTAGCAATCAAAACTTTTCGGCAGCATTGCCAGCGCATCCATCACCAGAAAATGCGTGCCGATGTGCGAACTGTTCCAGTCGCGGTCATGCGGAACCAAAATCACGTGCGGCTGATGTTGCGCGAGAATATCGGCGATCACCTTCACCGATTTTTGCCAGAACGCGGGCTCCTGTTCGCGCGTCTTCACATAGATGCGCTCCAAACCGGTCGGCGCGGTCTGCTCCAAACCGAAACCGATGCAGTCGCAACAGGCTTTCAGTTCCGCGAGGCGACCGGCCTGACGTTCGGGTTTGCTGCCTTGCGTCACGGCGATGTTGATGACGTTCCATTTCGCTTCGCGCAACAATCGCAGCGCGATGCCGCCGATGATGACTTCATCGTCGGGGTGCGGCGAAAAGATCAGGACCTTGGGGGCATCGGCGGCGACGTCGGGCCGCGGGCAGCGCGGAAATTTGCCGAGCGGGAACGATTTTCCTTCGCGCGTCATTCGCGCATAGTCCGAAACGAGTTGATGGTACGGGTTCATTATTTTTTGATCGTGGGAAGGCTGGCGGCGGCGATGGCCTGGCCGTGGCGCTTGTCGGTTTCGTCGGGAATTTGAAATTTGATTTTGGCCGCGAGTTCGGGGAATTCGATTTTCAAAACTTCCTTCGCGCCCGCGATGATCACATCGCCGCCTCTGCCGGTGGTCACGCGGCCGAGAATGAGGATGTGTTTGAAATCGTAAAAATCCGAGTAGTGCGCGAGCGCGTAGCCGAGATACGTGCCGATGGTTTGATAAATTTTTTCCGCGCGATAATCGCCCCTGGCCATCAACACCTGGACGTGTTTCAATTTTTCGGGAAAGCCGAGCGACGAATCGGTTTCGATACCCGCGACGCCGAGCAACCGTCCCACGCCCTGTTGCGAAAAATATTGCACGCCGCAGCCGTAATCGCCCGACCATTCATCCACCGGCGCGGCGGGATTATAATCAATCGGCATGAAGGCAAGCTCGTTCAGCCACGAGGTAATATTGCCTTCCATGTTCACATAACCGCCGGCGGTGCTGGTGCCGAGCGCGATGCCGAGCACGCCGTTTTCGCCAAGGGACATCGAGCCCGCGAGCGCGGTGACTTCGCCATCGTTCACGATCTCGAAGGGAATGTTGCTCCACTCTTTTTGGATTTCCAAAAACATTTCCTTCACGCGCTGGTTGAAAATATCGGGCGCGATTCCGC
Organism: Verrucomicrobiia bacterium; assembly: GCA_036268055.1. Lineage (NCBI taxonomy): Bacteria > Pseudomonadati > Verrucomicrobiota > Verrucomicrobiia > Verrucomicrobiia bacterium. The sequence goes on from DATAUW010000019.1 coordinate 35,171, forward strand.
GAAAGAGCGACGCCACTTTCACGCGGTTGTTCACATACACACCCGCCGAACTGCCGCCGATGGCATCCACGCGCGGCAGATGTTTCGCGGCGAGTTTCAGCGAGTGCATCACGCCGTCGTAATGATATTGCGGGTCGGTTTGCTTGACGGGGTCCCAAACGACTTCTTCGCTGAACAAAACTTTTCCGTCCACGACCGCGGCGACTTTGCGATCACTGCCGCCGAGATCAAAACCGATGCGGCAGCCGTCGAGATGGCGGCCCAGCGGGGTCGTGTTAGCGCGTTCGGGCGGAAGATTCGAAGTGATCACGACTTCAATCGGTTTATCATAAATGCGCGAGCCGATGATTTCGGAATCGAACTTGCCGGTGGGTGTTTCGCGATAATGTTTTTGCAAGGCTTCGCCGAGAGATTTGGGGCCGTTGAAATAAATGCGAAAACCGCCGCGCGACCAGAGGAGAAATTTCACCATGCGCTCGAGGTGAACAATATTGCCGGGCGCGTTCGGATGGGTGTCGGGCAGCGCGACGGTTTTGAAACGGAAGATGGAACCGTCGGCTTGCTCAAGGGCGAGTTCGACGGGCACGGCTTCGCCGGTGGCGCGCGCGAGTTCGCGGAAGGCGCGGTTGGCCAAGATCGCGGGACGGAAGGCGGGGTCGAGAACGGGAGTAACTCGCGGAGCGACTAACGGGAGGCCATGATTATTGTTCATCAGTGGCTGCCGTTTTAAAGTAGAAACGCGGCGAGTTCAAGAGTTGAATCCTGCGAGGCGGGAATAAAAATTATTTTGAGGTTGTGAACACGTAATCACGATGAGGCTGTTTATCTCGTGCCAGATGGTATAGACTTAGGGTTGAAGCTTTCCATTTGCGAACCCCCTCCCCAGGCCCTCCCCCGCAACTGCGTTGCAGGAGAGGGAGGGGAAACTTTGGAATGTGCGGATGCGGTGGAATATATTAATCGGCAACTTGCGGGCGTTTCTCGCCGCTGCCGATCAGCAATCTTAAACTGTTCATCACGACGACGACGGTGCTGCCTTCGTGGCCGACGACGCCGAGGGTGAGTGGAATTTTTCCGAGCATTGCGAGACAAACGAGGACGACGACGGTGCCCAGCGAGATCACGAGATTTTGGCGGATCACGCGGCGGGTGCGCTGGCTGAGGCGGAAGGCGGCCAGGAAATTTTCCAGCTTGTCATGCATGAGGACAACTTCGGCTTGTTCGAGCGCGGCATCCGAACCGCGTGCGCCCATCGCCACGCCGACATCCGCCGCCGCGAGACTGGGCGCGTCGTTGACGCCATCGCCGACCATCGCGACGCGTTGTCCACCGGCGGCCAACGCGCGAACGGCTTCGACTTTTTGTTCGGGCTTCAACTCGGCGCGGACGTCGTCGAGATCGAGTTCGGACTTCAAATGTTCCGCAGCGGCGCGGCGGTCGCCGGTCAAGACGACGGTGCGCAATCCGGCGTGGCGCAATTCTTCGATCACCGATTTCGCCTGCGGGCGAATGTCGTCGCGCAGAACAATGCGGCCGAGCAAATCGCCTGCGCTGAGCCACACTTCGCCGAAGCCGGCATCCGTGGCAGGCACTTGGGCGATGGTCGCGCAATGAATTCCGCCGGCGAGCCATTCGCGGCGGCCAAGGCGGTGAAGCACTTCGCCGCGAGACGCTTCGAGGCCATGCCCGGTCACAGATTCAAAACGGTCGAACTCGACGGGGGTGAATCCCTGGCGTTTGCCGTAGCGGGTCACGGCGCGCGCGAGGGGATGGGTGGAAAGACGTTCGAGCGAGAAAGCCAGTTGCGCGACTTCGTTTTCGCGGCCCGGCGGGAAGCTCTCGATTTTTTCCACGCGCAATTCGCCGGTGGTGAGCGTGCCGGTTTTGTCGAGCGCGACAATGTTGATGCCCGCGAGTTTTTCCGCCGCCGCGCCGCCGCGAAATAAAATCCCGTGCCGCGCGCCCCAGGCAATCGCCGCGAGCACCGCCGAGGGGATGGACAATACCAGCGCGCAGGGCGAGGCCACGACGAGCAGGGTCATGGTGTGATAAAATGCGCTGCGTTGCGCGCCGGTGCCGGTGAAGGCGGCGAGGCCAAAAGCTTTCCACCAGACGAAAAACATGACGAACGAAACTCCAAGAATCAGATAGGTGTAGTAAGCGCTGAACTTGTCGGTGAATTGTTGCGCGGGGGCTTTTTGTTGCTGGGCTTCGCGGATAAGCTGGATGATTTTTTGCAGGGCACTTTCGCGCGCGAGCCGGGTGACGGTGATTTCGACCGCGCCCCAAAGATTGAGCGTGCCGGCGAGAACGGAATCGCCGGTGGCTTTTTCGACGGCGACGGCTTCGCCGGTGAGATTGGATTCGTCGGCGGCGGTTTGGCCTTTGGCGATTTCACCGTCCACGGGAAATTGCGCGCCGGGCTTGATGAGCAAGCGCATGCCGGGGCGCAAGCGCTCGACCGGAACTTCGCTTTCGTGCCCAGCGGCGTCGAGGACGGTGGCGACTTTGGGGGCTTCCTTGAAGAGTGAACGGATTTCGCGTTGGGTGCGACCGAGGGCGAAATGTTCGAGCGCGCCGGACAGTGAAAAGAGAAAGAGCAGCGTCGCGCCTTCGGCCCACGCGCCGATACATGCGCTGCCGGCAGCGACCGCGAGCATCAGAAAATGCACGTCAATCGTGCGCTCCTGCAAGCCTTCCCAAACTTCCTCGGTGGTGAACCAGCCGCCCGCGAGGTACGCGGCCAAAAAGCAATAGAGCGACGCGGGCTGGCCTTGCAAAAAATATCCTGCCGCGCCGAACACGCCGCACAAAATGGCCGCGGCGAGTTGCGCTTTCCATTCGTCGAAATGATCGTGAGGCTCGATGAATTCGACGTCGCGCTGGACGACTTTGGGCCACGGAATATCGCGCCAGCGCCAGAAGCTGGGGGCGGTCGGACAGGTCACGCGCGCGATGGTGGTGGCATCGCCTTCGCTGCGAATGGTGACAGTTCCGCGTTCCTGCGCCGTGAGCGGGGTGGTGCAGGTCGCGCAATTACCGGCGCCGGTGAGGAGTCCGCAAGGTTCGGCATCCGGGCCGCGGGTATTTTGTAGAGTGGCGGTGACGCGTTCGGTGATTTTGGGGACGTCCACCTGCCCGAGTGTGGCGACGGAAATGGTTTTTTGGTGGTGATTGAAAGTGATGGCTTCGAGCGCCGGTTCTTCGCCGAGAACTTTCGCCACCGAACGCGCGAGGCATTGGGGATCGGTATCGGATTTGGATGGCGTTGGCGGCTGGCTCATGGTGGCGAAGGCCGGTTTAATTTCGCTTATTCTGGACAAAAAGAAAGTCCCCGCCAAAAAGGCAGGGACTTTGCGCGGAAAATGAATGCGACATGGCTTGCGGCCATATCTGACGGGCTATTAAGCTTTGTGCTTTTTGTGGCCGTGCTTTTTATGATGCTGCTTGTGGTGCTTTTTCACCAGCTTGACCTGGGTGACGCGGGGCGCGGCCTGGACTTCAGTTTGCATCACAGCACCGGAGAAAGCCGCCAGAAGTATAATCAGGATAATCTTTTTCATGAGATGAGAGAAAATAGACAATAAAGCAGGCGTTTTGTCAATGCGAAAATGGTCGCCGATGCCGGAAAAGGGCGCATCGGCAAAACCAGGGTTGGTGATTTGTAATTAGGGAAACGGTTGAAAACCGTTTTTTGCGTATGCACCGGTTTTTCCCCCAACTGAAGTTTGGGGGTTAATGAGAAGCGTTGGGCGAGTGGGTGAGGTTTGGTATCTCAGAATGGTTCTTTCGTCCCTCGCGGGACTTGGATTGAAGGGCGATTTAACCCAGCAATAAATTGCTGGGCTAAGGTCTGCCGTCCCTGCGGGACTACGGAGAGTGGTGATTCCACCTAACCTTGTGATGGATGCGCACGGGTGGATGTTACGGCTCGCGGGTACGCTCGCCCTCCCGATTGGGGTGGCGGTTGTTTTGCGGGAGCGAGGGTGGTGTGGTGATGGTTTTTTTTGTTTCTGGCGGGATGGATTTGGATGCAGGGCGGGTTAGGCCGAGGCGGCAATCCGGTTTGGGAATGGCTGCGGGTCGCAGACCCGCGGTCCGCACGGATCAAGATGGGTTCTTGACTCGGGGCGGTCGGCTCATATTATTCGCCGGTTATTTTGAATCATTAAAACTGAAACTGAACCATGAGCACCATTTATGACATCCAGGCCCGCGAGATCATTGATTCGCGGGGCAATCCGACCATTGAAGTTGACGTGATCCTCGCCGGCGGCGCGGTGGGCCGCGCGGCGGTTCCTTCCGGCGCGAGCACGGGCGAACACGAAGCGCTTGAGCTTCGCGACGGTGAAGCGAAGCGTTATGGCGGCAAAGGTGTCAGCAAGGCGGTCAAGAATGTTCACGAGAAAATTCTGCCGGAACTGGAAGGCCTCGATGCCCTGGACCAGTTGACGGTGGATAAAACGATGCTCGAACTCGACGGCACGGAAACGAAGTCCAAGCTGGGCGCGAACGCCATTCTCGCCGTCTCGCTCGCGACGGCGAAGGCCGCGTCCGAAGCCATCGGCATTCCCCTTTTCAAATATCTCGGCGGGCCGAACGCCAAGGTGTTGCCGGTCCCGATGGCGAATGTCATCAACGGCGGCGCGCACTCGGATGCGCCGATTGATTTCCAGGAATTCATGATCGTGCCCAAGGGTTTCGATACTTATTCGGAAGGGTTGCGCGCGATTACGGAAATTTTCCACGCGCTTAAATCCGTGTTGAAGAAAAAGGGGCTTTCGACGGCGGTCGGTGACGAGGGCGGTTTTGCGCCGAAGCTGGACAGCGCGGAAGCGGCGATCGAAACGATTTTGCAGGCGACGAAGGACGCGGGCTACAAGGCGGGCAAGCAGATTTTCCTCGCGCTGGACGTGGCGTCGTCGGAATTTTTCGATGCGAAGACCGGCGGTTATGTTTTCAAGAAGAGCAGCGGCCGCAAGTTGACGGGCGCGGAACTGGTGAGTTTTTACGCGGAACTGACGGGCAAATATCCGATCATCAGCATCGAAGACGGTTGCGCGGAAAACGATTGGACGACGTGGAAACTTCTCACCGACAAGCTCGGCGACAAGATTCAACTGGTCGGCGACGATCTGTTCGTGACGAATGTGAAGTTCCTGCGCAAAGGCATTGATACCGGCGTGGCGAATTCCATTCTGGTGAAGGTGAATCAAATCGGTTCGCTCACGGAAACTTTGGACGCCGTGGAACTCGCCAAGGAAAATAAATATACGGCGGTCATCAGCCATCGCTCGGGTGAAACAGAAGATGCGACGATTGCGGACATCGCCGTGGCGACGAACGCCGGGCAGATCAAGACCGGTTCGCTCAGCCGCACCGATCGCGTGGCGAAATACAATCAGTTGCTGCGCATCGAGGAAATCCTTGGGAAGAACGCGGTTTATGGTGGGAAGTTTTAAGGCTTAGAAATTGATTCAAGCCCGCAAATTCCTAACGGAGTTTGCGGGTTTTTTGTTGTGGGTTTTTGGGAGTGAAGGGGAGACGCGGGACTTGGTTTGAGGGGTGTTTCAACCCAGCAATAAATTGCTGGGCTAAGGTCGGTCGTCCCTGGCGGGACTTCGGATGGCGGAGCAGTGGTTTTGGCTTAATTATAGTGTCATTTTATGGTCTCCTTTCTCGGACGGCTGCGCGGCAGCGCAGCCCTACCATTATAGTGGGTTGAAGGGGTGAAGGCAATGTTACGGCTCGCGGGTACGCTCGCGCCCTCCCGATTTAAAAAAAAGGGCCGCCATTGGTGATGGCGGCCCGGTGATTTCTAAAAATGTTTTTTAGGAGGTGCGGCGGCGGCGGATGAGGCTCAAGGCTCCGGCGAGCGCGGCGCCGAGCAGACCGACGGAGGCAGCGGAGGGTTCCGGGGTGAAGACGATGTCACCGGCGCTGTTGATTGTGGCCGCTCCGAGCCCGGTTCCGTTTACTTCAATCTCAGCCAGTTGAGCGGAGGTGAGACCGGTGGTGTCCACGCCGAATTGCAGGGTGTCCACAGCCGAATTATAGTTAATCAGATCGAGTGTGCCGGTCCAGGTCAGGGAGGAACTATTGGCAAAGGAGGTGGTGGTTGCGCCCGCGCCGAAATCAATGATGCCGCCACTGGAAAGAGTGAGGGTGGTAGCTCCCATCGAATGGCTGAAACCACCCAAATTCAAGGTTGCGGTCGGGCCGGTCAAAACGATGCCGGAACTGCTGGCGATGGTATTGGCCGCGCCCAGCACGAGGGTGATGGCCGTTGCGCTGGCCGATCCGATGGTGGTTACTCCCGAATAGGTATTGGCTCCACTTAATTTGATCTTGTCACCGTTGGCGCCGCTCAGCGTGAGGTTGGCGCTGCCGCTGATGGAGCCCGAAAGAGTCAACTGGGCCGTGCCGGGGCCGTTGTTTCTAAGGTTCAAATTGTTTGCGCCCAGGCTCCAGGTGCCGGTACTGATGACGGGGGTATTGGCAGCGCTGGCAAAATTAACGCCACCGCCGGAGGCCAAATTCACAAAGTTGTTGCCGAGGGTGATGGCAGCGCCGCCGGAGGAAAGGAGCGGCGCAAAACTGCCGGAGGTGAGTTGGATCCCGATGGCGCCGGTGCTGAAGGAATTGTTATTGTTGAAGCCGACCAGCGTGCTGCTGGAAGCCAACAACGTCCCGCCGGTATAGGTATTGTTACCCAAAAGATTAATGCTGCCGCCATTTTCAGGTTCGACGCCGCCGCTGCCACTGATCGGCGCGTTGATATTTACAGTGGAACTGCTGTGGCCAAGAAATCCTTGAACCGTGCCGACCCCGGCCACTACGGTGGTTGAGGTGGGGAGATCAAGGGTGCCAGAGCCGGTGGCATTCAGATTCAAGGTTTCACCGCTGACGGTGGCGAAAAACCCGGCTACGGATTCATCGGCGCTGAGCGTGACGGTATAGGGAAGCGCGGTGGTGAACTCGGCGAAACTTCCGGGCGTCCAGGCGCCCGTCGCCGTCGTGCCGCCGGAGGCCGTGGCCCAATTAGGGTCTTCCCAGGAGTAACTCGCGCCGCTGGTGACGCCGGTGCCGGCAGTGGTGCCGTTGACATCAAAAAAATCGTTACCCGCCTGGGCATTGTTCGCCTGAAGGCCGAACAGAACGCAAACACCGGCGGAGGCATATAGGAGGGTGGAGGAGAAGTTTTTCATAGTTTTTTAGATATAAAAAGGGCTCTATCTGAGTTACAGCCGAGTTACTTCTGTGTTACAAAGGTCGTTGTTACTACTTACGATTGCAAGCCGCAAGCAAAAAACATGCAGTTACTTAAAATAATTTTGGGGGGCGTTCGTTTTCTGAAAAAAAAATGGGAGCACGAGGGAAGATAGGGAATGAAGGTGTTCGGCGGGCCGCCGAACACGGCACGCGGGACGCGTGCGCTCCCCAAGGCTACGGCGGTGCTGGCCCGGCATTAGAAATTGTTTTATAGACTTTCGCGAGGTGGCGAGTGATTCTGCGGCGTCTCTTTAATTGAAATCCAGGCGATGAAAAAGATGACTCGGCGCGGCGGTTTGAAACGGATGGCCGTGATGGCGGGCGTGGGCGCTTTGTCCGCGGCTGCTTTTCCATTGCCGGGGTTTGCCGAGCAGGCCGGAGCGCAGCCATCTCCCACCGAGAGCGAGGCGGCGGCCATCGCGGACATCGCGCAAAAACTGATGCAGGAATGTCATGCGCCCGGGTTATCCGTGGCGATTGCCCGGCATGGACAGTTTGTCTATCAACGGGGTTTCGGCTATGCGGACAAGGCCAGCGGAGAGAGCGTGACGACGGCGAGCCGGTTCCGCATCGCCAGCATCAGCAAGCCGTTCACGTCCGTGGCGATTTTTTCGCTGATCGAAGCCGGGCGGTTGAGACTGGACGACTTGATTTTTGGGGCGAAAGGCATTTTGCAGTTCGATTACGGAGCGAGTTATCCGGAACTGGTGTCCAAGATAACGCTTCACCATTTGCTCACTCATACTTGCGGCGGTTGGGACAATAATAGTGGAATTGATCCGATGTTCTATAAGCCGGAATGGAATCATCGGGAACTCATCGCGTGGGCGGTGCAGGAGCAGCCGCTGAAGTTTGAACCGGGCGCACATTATTCTTATTCCAACTTTGGCTATTGTCTATTGGGACGGGTGATCGAGAAAATCACCGGGCAGAGTTACGCGGGGTTTGTGCAGCGGGCGATGTTGGACAAATGCGGCATTAAAGATATGCAGGTGGGCGGAAATACCTTCGCCCAGCGGGCCGCCGGTGAAGTGGTTTACTACGGACAACCGGGATCGGGAACGAATCCTTACGACATGAACATCACGCGCATGGATTCGCATGGCGGGTGGATGGCGACGGCGAGTGACCTGGTGCAATTCGCGATGCACGTGGATGGTTTCAAAACGACCAAAAATATCCTGACGGCGGAGAGCATCAGGACGATGACGACGGGCAGCACGGCGAATCCACATTATGCGTGCGGCTGGGCGGTGAACAGCGTGCCCAACTGGTGGCACAGCGGCAGTTTGCCGGGGACGTTGTCAATCATGGTGCGCACCGCCAGCGGTTTGTGCTGGGCCGCGCTCACCAATACCCGGACGAGTCAACTGGACCTGGATGCGATGATGTGGAAAATGGTGAAAGCCGTGCCGGCCTGGCGGGCGTGACCACACCATTGGCAGGCTAGCTTTCGCTTAACCGTTTCTTCGGGGCTTCCAATAACATTTCGTGGGCCTCTTGCAGGATTGCGGGGATGCGCTCGGCGAAGGGGCTGGTTTTCAAGGTTTTAGCGAGTTTGGCGGCAGAAGCTTTGCCGGCGTTTTCACCGGGGAACCAATGTTGAGCGTTGCCAAGGAGGTTGTAGCGCATTTTGCCCCATTCGACGAGGTCGAGGGACTTGGCGTAGGTCCACAGGCGGAGGATTTCGGAGATGTTGATGTGATCGGGGACGTCGTTGTAATTGGGCAAGCCCTCGAACCAGCGCGCGCACCAGTCGGCGCCGAGGACGGAATCCATCTCTGCGCGCAATCGTTGTGCAATGGGCGCGATCGTGGTTTGGATTTGGTCGTAATGTTTCAGGGCGTCGAGGTGTTCGTCGAAATCGGTGGGTTTGGCGGCGCCGCAACTGAGGGTGTGAACTTCCTTGCGGGCGAGACAGTAGAGGTCGTTGAAAATCATCGGCGAAAGCGGGTGGCAAAGTTTCACGAGCTTGGCCGGGGGTTCGTAAAGTTTGCCGCCCTTGTCGTTGGGGCTGATGATGAACATGCCCATGTCGTGCTTGTGGCCGGCAAGGACGGCGGACCAGTTCAGGTCGTTGACGAAATACCAGTGGAGGTTGACGTAATCGAATTCGTCGGTGGCGATGGCGTCTTCGATGACGTCGGTGGTGGCGTGGGTGGAGAAGCCGATGAATTTCACACGGCCTTCGCGCTGGAGTTGGCGGGCAACGGCGAGGCAGCCATTTTTGCGAACGGTGAAGTCAAGCAGTTCGCGGTTATTGATGCCGTGCATCGAAAGCAAGTCCACGTGGTCGAGCTTCAGGTAAGCCATGGATTGCTCGAAGGTCTTGAGAAAATCCTTGGGGTCGGCCATGGGCGCGACCTTGGTTTGCACGATCATTTTGTCGCGCGGTAATTTGGGCAGCAGTGCGCCGAGTTGCATTTCTGAGGAGCCGTAGCCGCGCGCGGTTTCAATATGGTTGATGCCCAGTTCCAGGGCGCGATGGATGGTCGCTTCGAGGTTCTCCTGATTGGCGCGGGGAACGTCCTTGGGATCCACGTCCTGCCACTTGTATTGATAACGCATCCCTCCGCACGAGATGACAGGCATTTTGAGTTCCGTCCGGCCAAATCTTCGATATTTCATGCGACCCAATGATGGCAGATAAATTGGTTTGCGCAACGCCGGAATGGCTGGCTGCACGAAATGTTCCGCGGTTGTGAAGAATTTTTAAAGGAGCGTTGACACAGTCATTTGCACCGGTTAAGTTGGGGATGTTACTCAACTTGATTACCGTTTTGCCATGCTTATTCGAATAATGTTAGGGATTGCCATTCTCGCAGGATTGGCGGCTGGAGTGTTAAATTTCGTCACGGTTAAGGAGAAAATAACCACGACTATTAACGACCGGGATACGTATCACAAAAATTGGGATACGGAAACCGCCGCTCACAAGAAATTCGAGAAGCTGGCCAAAGATACGCAAAGCGCTTTGGAACGCACGAATGCCTTGCTCGTCGCCACACAGGCCGAGCGCGATACCGCCGTCCAAACCGCCGCCGACCAGACCAAGCGCGCGCAAGACCTCGCCGACAATTTGAAGAAGACTCAGGTGGAACGCGACAGCGCTCAGAACGATCTCGCCGCTTGGAAAGCCTTGGGCATCCCCATCGAGAATATTAAGACCACGCTCGCCTCGCTCAAAGCCGTCACCGAAGAGCGCGACGCCATCGAGGAAGAAAAGAAAGTCCTTACCGCCACCAATTACAAGCTGAACCAAAAGATTCAAAGCATCTTGAATCCCGATTATGATGTTCCCCTGCCCGCCGGTTTGAAAGGCAAAGTGCTCGTCGCCGATCCTCGTTATGATTTCGTCGTGCTCGACATTGGTGAAAAACAAGGCGTGCTCGAAGATGGCAAGTTGCTCGTGAACCGCAATGGCAAGCTCATCGCCAAAGTCAAAGTCAAGAGCGTCCAGGCCGATCGTTGCATCGCCAACGTCATGCCCGGCTGGAAACTGGGCGACGTGATGGAAGGCGATCAAGTCCTTTACTAAGATTTTAAATGCGCCTCCGCCAACTCATCCTAAATCCCCGAGTCTGGCTTCTTGCGGCCTTGCTCGGGTTGACTGTTGGATTGACGGGTTGTGGCACGGATGAACCCGATAATGTTTCCTCGAAGCCTTGGAATTCTCCCGAGGGCTGGCAAAACGGTTCATTGCCCAGCAATCTCTATCAGAATCACTAAGCTCTCCTTTTTCCTCCTGTAGCGGCGGTCTATGACCGCCGAATGTCGATGCTCCTCTTCCTTCCTGATCCGCGAGAAACAAAAAAAATGCCTTCGCCCGGGATAAGCCGGCAAAGTTACCTTTGTCTCAATCCCGGGCGAAAGCGAAAACAATAGCTGATTGATTTTAACGGCGGCGCCAAAAGGCAACGACGCCCGCCAAACATCCGCCAAGCAACAGCGAAGCCGTTCCAGGTTCTGGAGTCTGGGTAACGGAAACCGCATCCAGTTCGATGCTCGCGCCACTGCTCATCGAAGTATCTTCAATCAAAAGGCGCGTGTTGTCGCTTGCGGCGGTAAATTCAAAACTGCGTTCGGTCAGGTTTCCAACCGTTCCAGTCGGCGGAGCATCACCGGAATTGTCAACCGCGAGCGCAGATCCCGAAGGCACTCCTGACTCGAGGTCGAAGATGGATGCGCTATCACTAACAATATCCACAGGCATGGGATCGTTATTTCCGCGTCCGTAAAAATAGGTGACATCATAGCTCATGCCGGCGGTAGTCGCGAAATCCTGCCAAAGCTCACCCACGCCTTTGGACGTGCCGAAACCGCCGATGTTCAAAAGATGGCTGCCGTCCGCTGGATTAGGCTCGTTCTCTCCGGGCGCGGCGAAAACCGTAAAGTCCGTGGTGCTGGAGGTCGTAGCCAAAGTCCAGCCCGTGATGAAACCGCTAACGGGAGTGGTGCCCACAGTTGTGCCTATTTGACCGTCGGCTTCAAAGCCGCCATTGACCAGAATGTTTTGGCCAAATGCCGTTGAAGTGGCGAGGAGGGTCGTGATGACTGCGAAATTTCTGAAGTTTTTCATGCGTTGGTTATGCCTTCCGGTTGTGTTAATAGATTAATATTCTGCAAGCCCTGTTTGGGGCGGTTCGGAAAAAGCAGAAGTCTTGCCACACCGGCCCGAAAAAAGATTTTTAGTGGACCACAAAGTTTTCGCGCGATTCTGTTGAGCATTAATCACAGTAAAAAAAGCGGGCGGAGTGAACAGAATTATTGAACACAGGCAACCGTGTACAAAATTTGTACATTTGCTGTGCGGAATCTAATATGACCTGGAAGATCTCTTCGAGTAGAGATCGAAGAAATTTTGATTCGCGAAATCAGCGTCGGGAAAAACGAAAACAAAAATAATCGAAGCGAAAAAGAATTTTCACCGCCTCTTACTTAGCTGTCTCCACACAGCGCGTCTCGCGAATCACCGTGATCTTGATCTGTCCCGGATATTGCAATCCGTCCTCGATCTTCAACGCGATATTTCGCGCCAGCGCAAACGCCTGTTCATCGCTGACCTTGTCCGGCTGAACCAACACGCGCAACTCGCGCCCCGCCTGCACCGCGAAACATTTCTCCACGCCGGGAAATGACAAAGCGATTCTTTCGAGTTCCTCGATTCGCTTGAGATAAGTCGCCATCGTTTCCGAACGCGCGCCGGGACGCGACGCGCTGATGGCATCCGCCGCGCTCACCAAAATTCCCCACGGCCCGATCGGTGGCACATCATTGTGATGCGAAGCCACGCCGTTGACGACCGCATCCGCTTCGCCGTAACGCTTCACAAAATCCGCGCCCACGATCGCATGCGGTCCTTCCACTTCGTGGGTCACCGCCTTGCCAATATCGTGAAAAAGCCCCGCGCGTTTCGCCGTCGCCATATCCAAGCCAAGCTCACCCGCCATCAACCCCATTAAGTGCGCCACTTCAACCGAGTGATCCAGTACATTTTGGGAATAGCTGCGGCGAAAGTGCAACCGGCCAAGCATCTTCACCACCTCGGGATGCACCGCCGGCACACCCGCCTTAAGCACCGCTTCCTCGCCGAGGCGTTCGATGGTTTCATCCATTTCTTCCGTGACTTTAGCAACCACCTCCTCGATGCGCGTCGGATGGATGCGCCCATCCAAAATCAGCCGCGTCATCGCTTCGCGCGCAATCTCGCGCCGTACCGGGTCGAAGCCCGAAAGCACCACCGCGTTCGGCGTGTCATCAATCAAAACCGTGATCCCCGTGGCCGCTTCAAAAGCGCGAATGTTGCGTCCGTCGCGGCCGATAATGCGCCCCTTCATCTCCTCGCCCTGCAAGGCAATCGTCGCCGTGGTCGTCTCGAAAGTGTGTTCGCCCGCGTAACGCTGGATCGCCAGGCTGATGATCGCCCGCGCTTTTTCTTCCGCGCGAGTCTTGGCAGCATCCACGATGTTGCGGCAAAGCGAACTGGCATCCCCCATCGCTTCCTGTTCGATCTCCTTGAGAAATTGCGTGCGCGCTTCGGCTTCGGTCAAATGCGCCAGCGCTTGTAATTGCGCCCGGCGCTGCTCGGTCAGGCGCTTGAATTCCTGCTGCTGCGCCGCGAGCGCCTCCGCTTCACGCTGCGCCTCGGTCTTCTGGTCCTGCAAACTTTTTTCGACCTGGACGAGTTTTTCGAGTTGCGTATTGATCAACGATTCGCGTTCGCCCAGGCGGCGTTCAGACTCGGCCAGTTCCTGGCGGCGCGTGGCGAAAGATTGTTCCGTCTGCTCGCGAATTTTGAGCGCCTCCTCGTTGGCGGCGAGGCGCGCGTCGCGAATCATCGTATCGGATTCGCGGCGGGATTTTTCCAGGATGGATTGAGCTTCGTCGGCTTGCAGCTTGCGCGCGTTCTGGTCTTTCCAATAAAGAATAGCAAAACACACCGCTGCGCCGCCGAAGAAAACGACGACGTCTGTGATCGAGATAGTTGCCAGGAACATCATTTCAAAACCGCTCGCGGGCGATGTCACATTGCCAGCGCGTCGGCGTCAGGATGCAATTTAAACGGAGATCATGCGGCTCGACTGGAAGCGCGCCGACGATCTGCTCGTCAAACGCCACCCCGCAAGCCGGCCCTTGGAGCACGGCCAGTAACCGGTCGTAAAACCCCTTGCCACGACCGAGCCGATGCCCACCGAGGTCAAAGGCTAACCCAGGCACCAGTATCAAGTCCAGACGCTTTAGCAAAATTTTCTCGCACGACGCCACCGGCTCGCGAATGCCAAACTTTCCGGCCTGCAAATCTTGCGCGAGGTCTCTTATATGACACGCGACGTAGTGCCCGTGTTCCACCTCGAAGCGCGGCAGCAAAACCGTCTTGCCCGCCGCCAGAGTATCCACCATCAATGGCCAAACGTCCAATTCGTCCGCCAGCGGCGCATAAAACAAAATGGATTTCGCGTCGCGCCACAGCGTTTGCTGCTCCAAAAGTTCACACGCTTGTTCGCTCAACTCCAGTCGTTCGCTCGCTGAAATTTTTTTCAACTCCGCGCGGACTTGCGCGCGCACGGCGGCTTTGGCTTGCTGCGTTTCGGAAAGCGTCGTCACGATTTTTTTCTGGCCTCCGCCAGCGCCGCGCGCCATTTCTCTACGCGCTCCTTGATTTTCTTTTCCACGCCCTGCTCCGTTGGCTCGTAATAATGCTTGTCCGCGCCTAAATAATCCTGAGCGACGAAATGGCCCGGTTGATCGTGCGCGTATTGATAACCTTCGCCGTGCCCGAGCCGCTTCGCGCCCGCGTAATGAGCGTCGCGCAAATGTTCAGGCACTGCCAGCGTGCGACCCGAGCGCACATCGGCGAGCGCGGCGTCAATGCTCACGATGCTCGTGTTGCTCTTATTCGCCGTCGCAATATATATCGCGGCTTCCGCAATCGGAATGCGCGCTTCCGGCCAGCCCACGAATTCCGCCGCCTGATGCGCCGCCGTCGCCAATATCAGCGCCATCGGATCGGCGAGCCCCACGTCTTCCGCCGCGCAAATCATGATGCGGCGCGAGATGAACCGCGGGTCTTCACCGGCATGGATCATTTTCGCGAGCCAATAGAGCGTGGCATCGGCGTCACTGCCGCGCATGGATTTGATGAACGCGGAAATCGTATCGTAGTGCGCATCGCCATCGCCGTCATAGACGACCGCTTTGCGCTGGATGCTTTGTTCGGCCACGGCAAGGTCAATGTGAATCATGCCGTCCGCCGTCGGCTCGGTCGTCAGCGCCGCAATCTCTAATGAGTTCAACGCCTTGCGCGCATCGCCGTCGCTGAGTTTCGCGAGATGGCGCAACGCAGATTCCTCCGCTTTGATTTTCAGATAGCCAAGCCCGCGTTCGGAATCGGCGAGCGCGCGTTGAAGCAATTCGTAAAGTTCCGCCTCCGTCAGCGGACGCAATTCAAAAATCTGCGAACGCGAAACCAGCGGCGAGTTGACGAAGAAAAATGGATTGTGCGTCGTCGCGCCGATCAACCGGACCACGCCGCTCTCCACATCCGGCAAAAGAATATCCTGCTGCGCCTTGTTGAAGCGGTGGATCTCATCAATGAAAAGAATCGTTGGCTGGCCGGTGTTCTCCAAACGATTCGCCGCCGATGCCAGCACGCGCCGCATGTCCGCCACGTTGGATTCCACACCGCTGAGCCGCTCGAATTTGCTGCGCGTTTGCCGGGCGATGATTTGCGCGAGCGAAGTTTTGCCCGTGCCCGGCGGTCCGTAAAATAAAAGTGATTGGATGCGATCGGCCTCAATGGCGCGGCGGAGAAGTTGTCCCGGACCAAGAATATGCGTCTGGCCGGTGTATTCAGAAAGATTTCGCGGACGCATGCGCGCGGCCAGCGGCATGTGACGTACGGGCTGCGCCTCTGAAGCCTCAGCGGCGGGCGTTTCCGGCGCGGCGATTTTGGCCGGCGCAAATAAGTCATCCCGTGACATGGCACCAAAATAACACCAACTGCGCGCCAACCCAAAAATAAAAAAACCCCACCGTAATGCCGTGTATAACAGCTCCTATGAACGCCTTAGGAATAGGTGGAACCCGATCGATTTCTTTCGACTTCCAGTGAAGGCCTGTCGGCCACAACCGAAATAGAGGCTCCGTTTTTTATTAACTACGGTTCAAGGACTTTGTTAGGCTCACGAACATGGCAGGGTAAATTGTCTGCTCGATCTTTCCAAAGAGCGGGGCGCTCCGGGCTGCGCCGACTGTCAATCAACTGGTTTTATCATCGGCGGATTTTGCAAAAATCTCAAGCAAAAATTTCCGCGCACGGCTTTTATTTTTGAAAATTTTCGCGGACATTCCCCTTGACCTCACGGGAAACGCGGCCCAAGTTGACAATGGCCTTGAAATGAACGGCGCGTCATTTCCAACACTGCCGTCCGTAAACTCCTTTTTATATTGTTATGAAAAAAATAATCATTCGGATCGGCATCGTCATCGTTGCGCTCGTGGTCGTCGCCTTGCTCGTCGTGTTTTTCTCGCTCGATTCCATCGTCAAGAAAGGCGTCGAGACCGTTGGCCCTTCCGTCACCAAAGTGGATGTGAAATTGGGCGCGGCGGAAATTTCTCCCTTCTCCGGCAGCGGACGCCTGGTGAAACTGTTCGTCGGCAATCCTGAAGGTTATAAAACTCCTTCGGCAATGGAAGTCGGCGACATCAAAGTCGGCGTAAAATTGGGTTCTTTAACCTCCGACACCATCGTCGTCAATGAAGTCAGCGTGAAGGATGCGGTAATCACCTTGGACGGTTCGCTCAGCGGAAATAATCTCACCAAAATTCTCGACAACGTGAATGGCAACAGCAGCAGCACGCCCAAACCCAAAGGCGAACCCGCGCAAGCCGGCACCAGCAAAAGTTCGAAGAAATTTATCGTAAAGGATTTTCTGATTGAAGGCGCGAAAGTGAATGTGAGCATCACCGTCCCAGTGCTGGGCGCACAATCCACCACACTTCCGATACCGACCATTCATCTCCAAAATATCGGCGAAGCGGAAGGCGGCGTCACCGCCGAGCAGTTAGTCCAGGCCGTGATGAAACCCCTCATCTCGAGCACCATCACCGCCACCGGCGAATGGGTTTCGCACCTCGCCGGCAAAGCGGGCGACCTCGGCAAAACCCTCGGCAAAGACGGCGCAAATACCTTGAACAACGCCACCAAAGGCCTCGGCGGTTTGTTTAAGAAGAACTAGCCTGTAATTTAACCGCGGAGACCCGGAGGCGCGGAGAACAAAAACTTTAAGCCACGGATGGAACACAGATTAAACACGGATTGAGAATTTATTTTTCCGAATTTAAGCCTTATTCCATTTTAGCACACTCTCCCATTGGCCGTCCGCAAGGACCTCCGCGCCTCTGCGTCTCCGCGGTTAAAATCATCTAGCCCTGTTTTGAGGTTTTGACCTATTCATCCGCGCTTGTTAATCTTCCCGACCATTTATGACCAGCAGTGATATACGCCAGTCGTTTCTCGACTTCTTCAAATCGAAGCAACACACCATCGTGCCCTCGTCCAGCCTCATGCCGGACTCGCCCAACCTGCTATTCACGAACGCCGGGATGAACCAGTTTGTGCCGATTTTCCTCGGGCAAATCCAATGCCCCTATAACCCGCCCCGCGCCGCTGACACCCAAAAATGCATCCGCGCCGGCGGCAAACATAACGACCTCGACGACGTCGGCCTCGACACCTATCACCACACCTTTTTCGAGATGCTCGGCAACTGGAGCTTCGGAAATTATTTTAAGCAGGAAGCGATTGATTGGGCGTGGGAACTCATCACCGAGGTCTGGAAGTTCCCCAAGAACCGCCTCTACGCCACGGTTTATTCGCCGGATAAAACCAAGGGCGACCCCAGCGATTTCGACCAGGAAGCCTACGATTTTTGGGCCGCGAAATTCACCACCGCCGGACTCGATCCGAAAGTCCACATCGTCTATGGCAACAAGAAAGATAATTTCTGGATGATGGGCGAAACCGGCCCGTGCGGCCCGTGCTCGGAATTGCACGTGGACCTCACGCCGGACGGCTCGACCAAAGGCTCGCTCGTCAATAAAGGCAGCGCCCAGTGCATCGAAATTTGGAACCTCGTCTTCATCCAGTTCAACGCGAACCCCGACGGCACCTTCTCTCCCCTGCCCGCGCGCCACGTGGACACCGGCATGGGCTTCGAGCGCGTCACGAGCATCATCCAATGCACGAAAAATTTCACCAACTTCAGCGGCATCATTTCCAATTACGAAACCGACATCTTCCGCCCCATTTTCGACGTCCTGGAAAAGATGAGCGGCAAACGGTACACATCCACATTGCCGGGACAAAATATTCCCGGGGAGCACACGCGCCCTCGCGTGTCGCCGACCGCGCCCTCGCGGTCGGCATCCGAGTCCGGCCATCAACCGGGGACAAAATATTCACGTCGCAACCTGCCGCATTTTGAGCGTCCGTGGGCAAAATACATGGTGACTTTTTCAACCCATGATCACCGCAAATTAACGGCCGCCGAACGCGATTTGACGCTCCGCAGCATTCTCTACGCTCATGAACATCGGCAATATCAACTCTATGCCGCATGCGTGATGCCTGACCATGTCCATCTTCTATTTGAACCACAGATAAAAGAAAAAAATGAGGCTGGCGAAACTGTTTTCTGGTCTTTGCGCGAAATCTTGCAAGGTATCAAATCTGCAAGCGCCCACCAAATAAATGAGTCATCCGCCACCAAAGGTCATGTTTGGGAACAAGAATACATGGATCGAATGATTCGCGGAGATTCTGATTTTGAAGAGAAATTTCATTATATATGCAGGAATCCTTGGGATTCGGGCGACGCATCGGCTACGGAAAATTATCCTTGGTTATGGACTCCGGGTGTTTCCGCAGAACAAGTCAACACAGCGGAAAATGTTAACGCTGTAGTGCCGACTGCGGGGGCGCAGTCGGCTGCACGCGAGGGCGCGTGCGCTCCCCGGGAACAGGAACAGCTGGACATCGCCTTCCGCGTCATCGCCGACCACATCCGTACGTTGAGTTTCTCGATTGCCGACGGAATTCAACCGGGCAACACCGACCGCAACTACGTCCTGCGCCGCATCCTCCGCCGCGCGGTGCGCTATGGCCGCACGCTCGGCTTTCATCAGCCGTTTTTCTACAAACTCGTGGACGTCCTCGCCGACACGATGGGCGGCGTGTTTCCCGAAATTCGCGCGCGCCAGCAAATCGTAAAGGACGTGCTCAAGACTGAGGAAGAAGCTTTCAACAAGACACTCGATCGAGGCATCGAACTCTTTGAAAAAGCGAGTTCGAGCAATTCAGCTTCGCAATCGGAATTGCCAGCCAACTTCGCTTTTACGCTCTATGATACGTATGGCTTTCCCTATGACCTCACCGAATTAATGGCGCGCGAACGCGGCCTTACGGTGGATAAAGCGGGCTTCGACAAACTGATGGAGGAGCAGAAGGCTCGCGCTCGCGCCGCCCAGAAAAAAGAAGTCATTTCCCTTTCGCAAATCGAAACCACCGCTCCCACAAAATTCGTCGGGTTCGAGCAACTGCAAACTCCAGCGAAAGTTTTGGAAGTTGTTTCGGTCAAAGACAAGACCGGCGTGATTCTCGACGTTTCTTCGGCCTATGCCGAGATGGGCGGGCAGGTCGGCGACACCGGTGAAATGTCCGGCGCGGGCCAGCTTTGGCGCGTCGCGAACACGCAAAAAACCGGCAACACCTTTCTGCACTTCCTCGCGGACAAGGACGCACCCGCTATCGGCACGACCGTCGAACTTTCCGTGGATGCCCCCCGCCGCGGCGCCATCCAGCGGCATCACACCGTCACGCATTTGCTTCATTGGGCCTTGCACGAAGTCGTCAACCAGGAAGCGACGCAGAAAGGCTCGTTCGTCGGGCCGGACAAATTGACGTTCGATTTTAATTCCGCCGCGCTCACGCCCGCGCAAGTGCGCGACATCGAGAAACTGGTCAACGAACGCATCGTTGAAAATGCGGGCGTCTCCTGGACGGAAGTCCCGCACGACGACGTCAAGCAGCGCAAGGACGTGATGCAATTTTTCGGCGAGAAATACGGCGACGTCGTCCGCGTCGTGCAAATCGGCGGGCAAGCGGGCGCATTGAACGGTTATTCGATGGAACTTTGCGGCGGCACGCACACGCGCGCGACTGGCGAGATCGGTTTGTTCCGCATCGTCAGCGAGGCCGCGGTCGCGGCGGGCGTGCGGCGCATCGAAGCGGTCGCAGGACTCGCCGCGTATCAGGCGGCGCATCAGGAAGCGGAATTGCTCCGCTCGGTTGCCGGCCGCGTGAGCGCGCCCATCGCCGAACTTGAAAAGAAAATTGATTCGCTGCTTACCCATCAGCGCGAAATCGAGAAACAACTGAAATCATTCCAGCAAAAAGAAGCCGCCCAGGCCGCTCGCGGATTGGTTGCTCGTGCGCAAAACATCGGCGCGGACAATTTGCGCGCCATCATCGAAAATCTTGGCAATGTGGACGGCGATTATCTGCAAGCCGTCGCTGACGCACTGAAGGGTGAGTTTAAAGGCGTCGTCGTGCTGGGTGGAACTTCAAATGGCGCAGTCTCGCTCATCGCCACCGTTTCGCCGGAGTTCACCGCAAAAGTGCAGGCGGGAAAAATCATCCAGACGATTGCACCCATCGTCGGCGGCAAAGGCGGTGGAAAACCCGACAACGCTCGTGGTGGTGGCAAAGACATTGCGAAATTGGACGAAGCGCTCGCTAAAGCAAAAGCATTGCTCAGCGTGTAACGTCCGAGGAAAATCAAACGGCGGCCGGGCGCAATGCCCGGCCGCCATCAATCGAAGTTAATTAATCTTCGTGGATTTCACGCGGTAATACCGGTGCGCCGGAACTGCATTCGTATCGCCGATCATCAACACTTTGCCGCTGCCGGGGACCGATGGCAGAACAGGAATCCAATTCGAATCGGTGAGCAGGTTTTTATACTGCAAGGTGTAATTATATCCCGGCAGGCTGTTCACGAAGAGCACCAGGTTCGCATTGTTCGCCATGCCCATACCGGTGATCGCTCCCGGCGTCGTGCTGCTGTTCGTAAACATCGTATAAATCTTTGGCGGCGTCAGCACCGTGAGGACCGCGACGGAACTCGTCGCCGACCCGGCGATGTTGGAGACGACTACCCAATAATTGCCCTCCTGCGGATTTTGGATATTCGTCAACGTCAGGATATTCGAGTTCGCGCCCGCGATGTTGTTCGATTCAAACACCCATTGATACGCGAACGGCGACGTGCCGCCTGCGCTCACAAGGAACATCACATTCGTGCCCACCAGCCCGATTATATTGGTCGGCTGCGTGGTGATGAACGGCATTTGATTTGCCCCGCTGACATTCATCGCCGAATTGTTGGCGTTATCGAAATCAGGAGTGGCGCTGCTGACGCTCACGAAGTTCGTGATCGGCCCCGGCGAAGTCGGCACCACCGTGACCGTCACAGTATTCGACATTCCCGCCAGCAAGTTCGATACGCTGCCGCTGATCGTATTGCCGTTCGTGACCATAGGAATGGAGGCCGAGACGAACGTCACATTCGTTGGCAACGTATCGCTGAACGTGATTCCCGCCGCCGCGTCCGGCCCAAGATTTTGAATCGTCGCCGTGTAAACCAGGTTCGATCCAACGATTGCCATGTTCGGCAAATCATTGCTCACACTAATACCCACGTCCGTGGATGTGCCGCAGCAAACATAGGAGCCGTCATGAATGACGATGCTATCTATATACCAGCCTTTGACGACGGTGCTGTTGCCAATATCCGTCGCGAGACGCCAGCGGAAGAAAACTTTTTGTCCCGCAGCCGACGGCGGCAACGTGGCAGTGGTCGTGATGTAGCCGCCGGAGTTGCCACTCCAGCAGAGACGCGCGCCGAGCGGGTTACTATAATTCGTGCTGATTTCGCAGTTATAACCGCCGCTCACAAAATTTCCACCCGCCGCGATGATGTCGAAGAATGGCCCCTCGTTGATCGAAATTTCCAGCACGCCGCCGTCGTAAGCCTGGAAGAAATCTGACGGACTATTTTCCAAATCGTAATTATTGCGGAAGACGATTTGCGCGGACGATGAAACGATCTGCGCATAACCCGAAATCAAATCGCTCGTGCCGTTCGTATTGACGTCGGCGACAAACGCGGCGTTCGGCGCGGTATCCACCTGATCAGTCACCGTGACCCAGTTGCTCATACCGGCGGTCGCTTGATTCGTGAAATCCATCGGGAGCCCGGGCGCGCCAACTTCGTCAAAACTTTCTCCATACGTATCGGCAGGGACGAATTGGCCAAGCGGCAAGATGAAATTCACCGTGCCAAGACTGATCGAGCCATCGCTGAGTTGGAGAGTCGCGGTGATGTTGCTGCCGCAAGCGCCATTCGCGGTGAATGTAAACGGCTGGCTCGCCGCCGCGCCGCCTGCCGCCAACGCGCCGAAAGAAGCCGACTGCGTGCCACTCGGAAAAATGGAACTGTTGGTCAGAAGCGTCGCGGTAAGATTGCCAGTGCTGATCGAGCCGATGTCCTGAAGAGAAAAATTCACAGTGACCGTTTCACCCGGATCAATCGCGCCGTTACCAGGAGAGCAGCTTTCCGCCACGACCGTCGTTCCCGCCGCGGAAATGATGGGCGACGGAACGGAATTGGCATTGTAAACGACGAGGGCAAAATCCTGTGACAAGGCATTGCTGCTGTTGGGCACGCCGACCGAATTGATACTTGTGCCGTTGATTTTCACCACGAAACCACCGCCCACACCGGCGGGGAGGAAAACACTTTCGACATTGTTGCGCGTATCGGAAACACCGCCCGTCGCGGAATATTGGCCGTTGAAAACATTGCCTTTGTAAACATTGCCGCCGACCGTGACGGTCAGGTCGAGGTTATTATTATAGGCAGCGCCGGTGGTATTGCCGGGGGCATCCGTCCACGCGACGGTTACGCGGAAAGGTTTGGTTTGATCCACGATCGTTCCGACATACGAACGGCTTTGACCGCTGGCGGTGAACATGTCTGCGGACAATTCATCGCGCAGGATGCGCGGCGTGCCGTCGAACGCGGTGCCGAGATTCATTTCGCCCATGCCCTGATTGATCGAAGGCAAGGTGTCGTTCGCCGTGGAGCCAGTCATGTAACGCGCGGAGTTCATCAGGAACGCTTTGGTCATGGCTGCGCTCGGCGGAGTATTGGATTGATTGATAAAATATTGGCGCAACAACGCCGCGCCGCCCGCCACGCAGGGAGCGGCATGACTCGTGCCGGATGACACGGTGTAAAACTGCTGATTCGTCGGAAAGAAAGGATTGCCGTTGGGACCGCCGTCCACGCCACTGCCGTTGAAGCAAGGATCGCAAGTGCCCGTGCCCGCTGGTTGCGGAATAGCCAGCGACCATTGCGCAACACCGCCACTGACGTGAGTGCCCGGCGCCATGATGTCGGGTTTTGTGCGTCCGTCCTGGCAAGGTCCGCGGCTCGAAAATGAAGCGATTTCATTCGCGCTGCTGGATTCGCTGTCTCCGATGCCGCCAAGGTCGGTGGCGCCGTTGCCGAAAGGCTGGAAGTTGTCCGCCGCGCCGACCGAGATTACGTTCTTGGCCGTGGCGGGTGTATCAATGCTTTCAACCCCATCACCGCCGCTGTTGCCTGCCGCAAAGACGATCACCATTTCCTGATTGCCCGGAGTCGAATAAAGCGAATTGGTGGATTCCGCGTCGCGAACCAGTGCGTCATAATTTTGCGCGCGACTGTCATACAACCCCCCAACGACCGCGCCCCAACTGTTATTGCTGATGCGCGCGCCGCCATGATGCGCCTGGGATTGAAGCGTGTTGAAATTCGGAAAATTTTGGTAGTTGGTATCGGTCTCAGGATAATCCGTATCAAAGATGACGGATGAACCAATGTTGACGAACGGACAGACGCCCAAGCCATAATGATAACCATTGGCGTCTTGGAAAGGATAGCCGGACAAATTGTCATAGCCCGCGATGATGTGGGCGTTGATTGTGCCGTGACCGTCGCAACCGACGAGCGTGTTAAAAAACTGGTTCGCGGTCGTTTCCTGGCGGGCATAAACTTCGCGGCTCGCGCCGGCCATTGTGCCGCCCACGTGCAATCCGAAATGCGCCGGGGAAGTCGTGCCTTCATCCACACCGGTGTCCGAAACGTCCACTGAAAAACCAGACGCTGTGAATTGCGCCTGAGTAAAACCTTTGCTCGCGAGCCACGCGAGATAGCCGGGGCCGGAAGGAATATTGTTCGACAAATTGCCCGCGACAATTTGATCCTGCCGTTCATCCAGCGGTTTCTGTGAAAAATACGGCTGGATGGAAACCACTTCCGGCTGCGCGGCGATGGTGGCGAGATCTTTCGCGTTGAGTCGCGCGACGATATTGACGTAATGCAAAACGGTGTGCGCTTGTTGCAGCGGCTCGAGTTTTAATTTATCGAGCAGTTGCATGGTGTTCGTATTCGCCGCGTCGTCCGCCATGAGTTGGATCGCAAAAAGATCAGTGCCGATTTCACGAGACCTTCCTTTTTCATCCTTCATGCGCGCGCGCGGATGGATTTTGTAATCCGAAGTATAGGCGCCTTCCCATTGAACATGCGGAGCAGTCTCGGCGAGCTTCTGCACTTTGGCCAGGCTCGCGGAATCGCCATAGACGAGGTAAGCATTCTCGGGGATGTAACTGACAATCGTGACACCGGCGGCGATGAGGTCATCGCGCCATTGCGGCTGGATGGGTCCGACAAAATGAATCAGGTGCAGGCGCTTGCCGGAAAAAGCGCTCAGGGTGGTCCGTTGAGCCTTGATTTCTGGCCGGGTAGTGTCCAAATGTTTGGCATTGAGCATGACGACATTGTATTCGTCATGGATTTCCACGTCGGAATTAGTTGAAAGAACGGCTGCAGCTTCGGGGGCGTCATAAATTTGATAGTTGCCGTAGTCAGCCAGGAGGCGTCCACCTTTGGCGGCAATCTGTTGCGCCAGAACGGGATTGTTGACCTTGATTTTGTGGTGTTTTCCCTTGGCGGAGACGGCGGAAGTGGCGGGGGTATCAATCGCGAAGGAGTTAAAGCCAAACAGCGTCAAACTCAAAATTGCCAACAAACTGGCATCAAACATCCGGCGCAAAATCCACCGATGATGCATCTTCCTGGCTAAAAAATTATTCATGCACGGCGATTTTAGCTACTTGCGTGCCAGCGTAAAAATCCGGCGAACTTGCGCTTTGCAATTCCCGAAAAAAAACTCGCGCCGCGTTTGCCGTTAAAAAAAAATTGTCGCGCTCTTTATTTCACGGCATGCTCGTTGTCTTTATGCGCCAGGTTAATCTAGGCATTATCGGCGGCGGCACCGTGGGTGGTGGCGTTTATCAGGCTATTCAACGGAATGGCCCGCTGATGGCGTCGCGCCTGGGCGTCCAACTGCGCGTGGCGAAAGTTTCTCTGCGCGATCTGAAAAAAGCGCGTCCCGTAAAAATTTCTCCATCGCTCCTCACCACCGATTGGCAGAGCATCATTGACGATCCCGCCGTCAATTTGATCGGTGAATTCATTGGCGGCACGACCACGGCGCGCACGGTTGTTCTCAGCGCATTTAAAAAAGGCAAGTCGGTCGTGACCGCGAACAAGGCCCTGCTCTCCGCGCATGGCGAAGAATTGTTCGCCGCCGCGCAGGAGCATAGCGCGAATCTTTACTACGAGGCCAGCGTCGCCGGTGGCATTCCCATCATCAAAGTGTTGCGCGAAGGCCTGATCGGCAATCGCATCACGCGCCTCTATGGAATTGTCAATGGCACGTGCAATTACATCTTGAGCCGGATGAAACTTGAAGGCGCGGATTTCGCGGAAGTGCTCGCCGATGCGCAGCGGCTGGGTTACGCCGAAGCCGAACCTTCACTGGACATTGACGGCCACGACGCCGCGCACAAGACGGGAATCCTCGCGTCGCTCGCGCATGGCTTTTGGGTGAATCCGCAGCACATCTACGTCGAGGGAATTCGCGGAGTCACGCAGCAGGACATTCTTTTCTCCGGACAACTTGGCTACACGATAAAATTGCTGGGTATCGTCAAGCGCATGGATGATTCTGAATCCAGCAAAACGAAAGCAGTAAATCGTAAATCGCAAATTCAAGTTTCCGTTTATCCCGCGCTGGTGCCGAATTCCCACGTGCTCGCGAACGTGAACGGAGTTTTCAACGCCATCCTCGTGCGCGGTGATGTGGTTGGCGACACTTTATATTATGGCCGTGGTGCGGGCCAGGATGCGACGGCGAGCGCGGTATTAAGCGACCTCGCGGACGCCGCGTTGGATTTGAAGTGCGGCATCAAGAGCCGGGTTTCTCCCTTCGTTCCGCACGAACGCGAGGGCGCGGTGTTGCCGATCGGCGAAGCGGTTTGCCGCTACTACGTGCGTCTCAGCGTGATTGACAAACCTGGCACACTCGCAAAAATCACCGCCATTTTGGGCGCGGCGAACATCGGGATTTCCTCGGTGATTCAACCCGAAGGGCACGAGGGCGGAAGTGTGCCGTTGATTTTGATGATCCACGACGCGACGAATAAAAACGTGAGCCACGCGCTCGCGAAGATTGGAAAGCTGTCCGCCGTCAAGGCGCCGCCCGTGATGATCCGCGTGGAAAATTTTGACTGACATGAGCGCGCTTTTATTTCGCAGCACCAACCAGCAATCGCCCGCCGTCAACCTGCGCGACGCCATGCTGGCCGGCCAGGCTCCCGACTGCGGGCTTTATTTCCCCGAGAAATTTCCCCGGCTCACGGCGGATGAAATCGCGGCGTTTGCAAAATTACCGTACGGTGAAATTGCCTTTCGCGTGTTGTCGCGCTTCACCGCAGGCGTGATCCCCGACGACGCGCTCGCCGCGATGTGCCGCGAGGCTTATAACTTCGCCATTCCCATCGAGAAAACCTACGACCGCGTTTATGTCATGCGGCTGGATCAGGGGCCGACGGCGTCGTTCAAGGATTTTGCCGCGCAGATGATGGCGCGGATGTTCGGGCAATTTTTGCGCGAGACCGGAAAGCAACTGACAATTCTCACCGCGACCAGCGGCGACACCGGCTCAGCGGTTGCGCATGCGTTTCATAATGTGCCGGGCGTGCGCGTGATCGTGCTTTTTCCGTATGACGAAGTCAGCGTGAGCCAGCGCAAGCTGATGACCACGCTCGCGGAAAATGTCCGCACGATTGCGATTGACGGAAAGTTTGACGATTGTCAGGCGATGGTGAAACGCGCCTTCGCCGACCCGGCATTGAAGCACATCCCGCTTTCCTCGGCGAACTCGATCAACATCGGTCGTTTGCTGCCGCAGAGCATTTATTATTTCTACGCGGCTTCGCGGGTGGCGCAGCCGGGCGAACCGATCGTGTTTTCCGTGCCGAGCGGAAATTTCGGCGACATGATGGGCGCGGTGGTCGCGGGACAAATGGGTTTGCCGATCAAGAAACTCATCGTCCCCGTGAACAGCAACGATGCGTTCCCGCGCTTTCTGTCGTCGGGCAATTACGAAAAAATTGTGCCTTCGCGCAATGCTGTTTCCAACGCCATGAACGTGGGC
Source organism: Verrucomicrobiia bacterium (assembly GCA_036268055.1). NCBI lineage: Bacteria > Pseudomonadati > Verrucomicrobiota > Verrucomicrobiia > Verrucomicrobiia bacterium. Next base: position 62,609 of record DATAUW010000019.1, read on the forward strand.
CATGCCAGCAACCTTGCGCGGCTCGTGGCCGTTTACGGCGGCCACATGGACGAGACCGGCAAGATCCACAAGCTGCCCGACCTCGCTGCGATGCGCCGCGATTTATTTTCAAGTTCCGTTTCCGACGAACGCACGCGCGAAACGATCCAGGAAGTCTGGACGAAATATCAGTTGCTGCTGGAACCGCATGGCGCCGTCGCATGGCGCGGATTTTTGGATTGGCTCGCGACCGAGCCGATCGGCAATTCGCCCGCCGTTATTTTGGAAACCGCCAACCCCGCCAAGTTCCCCGAGGAAATCGAAAAAACCATCGGCTTTTCGCCCGATGTGCCTGATGCGATGACTGAACGGAATAAAATGGCGGAAGATTTCGACCGCATGGGTGCGGATTACGGGAAATTTAAGGATTATCTGTTTGCAAAGCACAACCTAAAATAGGTGGCATCGGCATTTAAAGGGAATTTTTGGCCCGTTCCTCGACTGCCAAATCCAGTCTTTTCAAAACCAGGAACTCTGATACCTTCCCCTTCCCGTTTCCGTTGCCGGAATTTTTGCCGGCGCGGGAGCGAAGCATTTTATGGCGTTGATCGTTCAAAAATTTGGCGGCACTTCGGTTGGCAACCCGGAGCGCATCAAGAATGTCGCAAGCCGCGTGGCGAAGTATCGCGCGAAAGGCGACCAGATTGTCGTCGTCGTTTCCGCGATGAGCGGCGTCACTGATAATTTGATCAAGCTCGCCCGCGAAATCATGCCGCTGCCCAGCGAGCGCGAGATGGACATGCTGCTTGCGACCGGCGAGCAGACGACCATTGCGCTGACCGCGATGGCATTGCATTCGATGGACATCCCCGCCGTTTCGTTGACCGGCTCGCAAGCGGGCATCCTGACCGACGACGTCCATACCAAGGCGAAAATCCAAACGATTCAGCCCAAGCAAGTGCATGCGTTATTGAACGCGGGCAATGTGGTGATCGTAGCGGGTTTCCAAGGACAAACCGCTGCCGGACACATCACGACGCTTGGCCGCGGCGGTTCGGACTTGACGGCGATTGCGCTGGCGGCGGCATTGAAGGCCGACCTTTGCCAGATTTACACGGACGTTGACGGTGTTTACACGGCCGACCCGCGCATCGTCCCGAGCGCGCGCAAACTTGACGAAATTTCCTATGACGAAATGCTGGAACTCGCCAGCCTCGGCGCGAAGGTGATGCAATCGCGCTCGGTGGAATTTGCCAAGAAATTTGGCGTCGTGTTTGAAGTGCGTTCGAGTTTGAACGACAACCCAGGAACCATTGTGAAAGAAGAAACGAAGAACATGGAAGACGTCGTGATTCGCGGCGTATCGCTCGACAAAAACCAGGCCAAGGTCACACTCGTGGCCGTGCCCGACGAACCCGGCGTGGCCGCGCGCATCTTCAAAGCCCTCGGCGAAGCGGCGATCAACGTGGACATGATCGTGCAGAACATCAGCCACGGCGCTGGCAAGCCGGCGACCGACCTTTCCTTCACGCTCGACAAGCCCGACCTTCCCAAGGCGCGCAAGGTGATGGACAAATTGAAAACCGAAATCGGTTACCGCGAGGCGATCGCCGACGAGAAGATCGGCAAGCTCTCCATCGTGGGCGTCGGCATGCGCAGCCATTCCGGCGTCGCCGCGAAGATGTTCGAGACGCTCGCGCGCGAAAACATCAACATCGGAATGATTTCGACGAGTGAAATAAAAATTTCCGTGGTGATTGATTTGGCGAAAGGCGAACAGGCGATGAAGGCGGTACATGCGGCATTTTTGGGATAAGAAGCTGGTATAGCCGCAAAAAACTTGAAGCAAAGTTTGGATTAAACCCAAAGCTACGTTTTAGGGATAAACGCGCCGAGAGAAATCAGTTTCAGTCCGCTGACACGTTCAAATTCGCCCCGGTTCAGAGTTGCGATTCCATATCCATTTGCCCTAGCTGTTGCAGCAATCTGAAGGTCTCTTTCGCCTATCGGGATGCCGCTTATTTCGAGTGTAACCCAGATTTCTGAATGCTCCCGCGCCTCTGCTGTTCCGAAAGGAATCACGGCGTAGTCTTGAAAAATATTTTCAGCGAATTTTAAGCGGCGTGCTTTAATGGTGGAATCACTCGCTCGGGCGCAACCGTGTAAGAGTTCTGAAACGGTGATCGCAGCGATGTAGAATAGTTCTCCCGGATGACCGAAAAGAAAACCTTGGAAATCAAAACGCCTTCGCTCCGCTGCGATTAAGACTGAGCTATCAATGACTATTCCCATGCCGCGGGTTTAGGAGCCGACTGGGTTTTTCGATCAATCTCCAAATCCTGAGCGAGCCCTTCGGCTTCTTCAACAGTAAGGTGAAAACAAGCGGGCCAAAGAGCCGCAAGCTCGGCGCCATTTTTTGCCTTGGATGAACCACTTGGAATTGGACGTTTTACCAGCCAATCGCGCAATCGTGCCTGGTCAACTGGAGACAACTGTTGAATCGCCTCTTCGATTTCTGTGATGCTGCTCATCTTGACAAAAAGATAGCAAAAATGGCGCTAAAAAACAAGTTCCATTACGCCATCCAGTCGAGAATCAATTTGACCGTGCGCCTTCAATGAACTATGGGTATTCCCGTGATTCGCAATCTAAATCTGGACCTGCTGCTAAACGTGCTGCTTGGCCGCGCGGCGGGCGGGTTCTGATTACGTCACTCGATTTCCTGAACCCCACTGCCAAAACCGGCGGTGGGGTTTTTGTTTTTGCCAAAACGGGACGCCTCCGCCATAACTAAAACCGACCATGCTCAAAGACCCGTCAAAAAAGTATCGCCCGTTTCCGCCGATCCACTTGCCTGACCGCCAGTGGCCGAACCGCACACTCACCCGCGCGCCGCGCTGGTGCAGTGTGGATTTGCGCGATGGCAACCAGGCGCTCGCCGTGCCGATGAACGTCAGCCAGAAACTCGAGTTGTTCCACGCGCTCGTGAAGTGCGGCTTCAAGGAAATCGAAGTCGGCTTTCCCTCGGCGTCGAACACGGAGTTCGCCTTCAATCGCCGGTTGATCGAGGAGAACCGCGCGCCGGACGATGTATGGTTGCAGGTGCTCGTGCAGGCGCGCGAGGATTTGATCGAGCGCACGGTGGAATCGCTGGTCGGCGCGAAAAAGGTCATCATCCATTTGTATAATTCGACTTCGCCCGCGCAACGGCGAGTGGTGTTCGGCATGTCGAAAGAGCAGATCATCCAAGTGGCCGTGCGCGGTGCGCAATGGATCAAGGACCGTTTGCCGCGGCTCGCGGGCACGGAGGTGATGCTGCAATATTCGCCCGAGAGTTTCAGCCTGACGGAGGTTGAATTCGCGCGCGAAATTTCCGAGGCCGTGCAAGCCGTGTGGCAACCCACGCCGCAACGAAAAATGATTTTGAATTTGCCGGACACGGTCGAAGTGGCGATGCCGAATGTCTATGCCGACCAGATCGAATGGATGTGCCGCAACTTAAAAAATCGCGAGTCGGTCATCGTGAGCTTGCACACGCACAATGATCGTTTCACCGGCGTGGCCGCGACGGAACTGGGTTTGCTCGCGGGCGCGGAACGGGTTGAGGGCACGCTGTTCGGTAACGGCGAACGCACGGGGAATCTTGATCTTGTGACCGTCGCGTTGAACCTTTACATGCACGGCATCAGTCCGGGTCTCGATTTCAGCAACCTCAACGAATTGCGAAAAGTTTATGAGCGCTGCACCGGCATGACGGTGCCCGAGCGGCAGCCGTACGCGGGCGAATTGGTTTTCACGGCGTTCAGCGGCTCGCATCAGGACGCGATTCGCAAAGGCCTGGCCGAGTGGGAGAAGACGGGACGCGAACATTGGGACGTGCCGTATCTCACGATTGATCCGGCGGACATCGGCCGCGAGTATCACGAGGTCATTCGCGTGAACAGCCAGTCGGGCAAGGGCGGCGTGGCTTATCTTTTGGAGAATGAATTTGGCATTGCCTTGCCGAAGGAGATGCAGCGTGAGTTCGGGCCGATTGCGAACGATGCCGTGGACCGCCTGGGCCGCGAAGTGCGTGGCGCGGAACTCAAGGAAATGTTTTGGCGCGAATACATCGAGCGCACGCAGCCGTGGAAATTAGTGGGCTTTGAAACCGAGAGCCGCGACGGCGTGGTGCGCTGCCGCGCGCATTTGTCACGCGACGGCAAAACTGTTGAGTTCGCGGGCGAAGGCAACGGCCCGCTCGCCGCGCTGGTGCATGGTTTCAGCCAGGCAGGCGTGCCGCGTTTTGAAATCACGCAATACAGCGAGCATGCGATTGGCGAGGGCGAGAGTGCAACGGCGATTGCCTATATCCAGATCAAGCACGATGACAAGCGCACGCGCTGGGGCGCGGGTGTGGATACGAATATCGAACTCGCATCGGTGCGCGCGGTGTTGAGCGCGCTGAACCGGAGTTGAACCGACAGTTTTTTACGCCATGCGGCGGTGAGCCAAATCATCGCCGCATTTTTTTGCGACATTATTTTCGTTTGCTGCCGAGGTCTTCGATGTGGCGGATGACGAGGGCAGTCCAACCGGTTTGATGGTTCGCGCCGAGGCCTTTGCCGGTGTCGCCGTGAAAATATTCATGGAACTGCACGAGATTTTTCCAGTGCGGATCGGTCGCAAAACGGGAATCGCCGTTGAAGCATGGGCGGTTTCCGGTTTGGTCTGGAATGAATATTTTTGCCAAGCGCGAAGCGAGTTCGTGCGCGGCTTCTTTCAAGGTCATCATCTTGCCGGAACCCGTGGGACACTCGACTTTGAAATCATTGCCGTAATAACGGTGATAGCGTTCGAGGGCTTCGACGACGAGATAGTTGATTGGAAACCAGATCGGCCCGCGCCAGTTGGAATTGCCGCCGAAGAGACCGGTGGTGGATTCGCCCGGCTCGTAGTCCACGCGATGCTGCGCGCCGCCGGCCTCAAAGATGTACGGATGTTCCTTGTGAAATTTCGAGACGGAACGGATACCGTGCGGTGAGAAAAATTCGTTTTCATCGAACACATACTTGAGCATGCGCCGCAAGCGGTCTTTCGACGGTATCGCCAAAAGCAAGTCTCCCGATTCGCTCGTTTCGTGTCCATCGCCGCAAAGCTGGCGCGCGAGATTGGGGCGATGTTTGCGGAACCACTGAAAGCGTTTGTAGAAGCCGGGGAGATCTTTGATCTTATTTTCGTTCAGTAATTCCACCGCGATCAACGGCATCACGCCGACGAGCGAGCGCGTCTTGAGCGGGATGACTTCACCTTTGATTTTGATCTGGTCGTAGTAGAAGCCATCCACATCATCCCAGAGGCCGGTGCCGCCGAGAGTGTTCATGGCATCGGCGATCTGAACGAAATGTTCGAGGAACTTTGATGCCATGTCCTCATAGGGCGTGCGCACGGGACCGCCTTCATTGCGCGCAAGCTCCAGGGCAATGGCGAGCATCGTCACGCAATAAAATGCCATCCACGCGGTGCCGTCAGACTGGCGCAACGAACCGCCTTCCGGCAGCGGCTGAGAGCGGTCGAACACGCCGACATTATCCAACCCCAGGAAACCGCCCGCGAAAACATTTTGCCCGTCGGGATCCTTACGATTCACCCACCAGGTGAAATTGACGAGCAGTTTTTGGAAAACGCTTTCGAGAAAATCGCGATCACGGCGGTCGCGGCGATCGGCAATTTTATAAACACGCCACGCAGCCCAGGCATGAACTGGGGGATTGACATCCGAAAATGAAAATTCGTACGCGGGAATCTGGCCGTTGCCGTGCATGTACCATTCGCGCAGAAATAGGCCGATCTGCTCTTTCGCGAATTTGCCGTCAATGCGCGCAAACGGAATCATGTGGAACGCGAGGTCCCACGCGGCGAACCACGGGTACTCCCACTTGTCCGGCATCGAGAGCACGTCGCGGCTGTAAACGTGCGTCCAGATGTGATTGCGGCCTTCATACCGGCTTTCCGGCGGCACGGGCATGTTGGGATCGCCCTTCAGCCATTCCTTGACCACGTAGTAATAAAATTGTTTCGTCCACAGGAGGCCCGCATAACCCTGCCGGACAATGTTGCGCTCCTCATCGGTTAGTTTGGGCGAGGCATGGCCGCGATAAAACTCGTCGGCCTCTTTCACGCGCAATGCGAACACATTGTCGAAGGTCGCATTGTCGGGACGCGGAGTCGCTTCGTCAGCGGAATAAAGGCGCAAACGCACGACCTGGGTTTCACCGGCCTTGAGCGTGAACTTGTAATACGGCGCGGCCTTGGTTCCGGTATTTTTTGAGTTCACCGCCTGCTTGTTGCCTTGGATAACGTATTCATGGAAGGCATCTTTGACAAACGGGCCGGCGTTTTCGGCGTCAAACAAACGCTTCATGTTCGTCTCGTTCTCGGTGAAAAGAATTTTTGGCTGCTTGCCTTTGGCATCGGGCGCGAACTCCAAATAATAATTCCCGAGCGTTTCGTGTTCCAGTTCCAGTTCGCCTTCTTTTCCGATTTTGATGGCCGGCTTCCCGCCGCAACCTTCCGAAGTACAACCCCAGGTCCAGGTGTTGCGAAACCAAACCGTGGGCAGCAAATGTAAATCCGCGGTGTCCGGCCCCTGGTTCGTGACGGTGAGCTTGATGCGAATATCGTTGGGGCTGTATTTCGCGTACTCGGCAATGATGTCGAAATAGCGGCTGTCCTTGAAGACGCCGGCATCCACCAATTCAAACTCCGGCTGCAAACGGGAACGCTCGCGGCTCACGCTGACAAGCTGTTCGTACGGATAGGCGGCTTGCGGGTATTTGTAGAGCGCCTTCATGTACGAATGCGTGGGGGTGGAATCGAGATAAAAATATTCCTCCTTCACATCTTCGCCGTGGTTCCCCTCGGGACCCGTGACGCCAAATAAACGCTCCTTGAGGATTGGGTCTTTGCCGTTCCACAACGCGAGCGCAAAACACAGGCGGCATTCGCGGTCGGTCATGCCCAATAAACCATCTTCACCCCAGCGATATGCGCGGCTGCGGGCATGGTCGTGCGGAAAATAATCCCAGCAATCGCCGCCCGCCGAATAGTCTTCGCGCACCGTGGCCCATTGGCGCTCGGAAAGATAAGGGCCCCAGCGTTTCCAATTTTTCGTCCGTTCGCCGTCTTCCTGCAAGCGCTGTCCTTCGGCGCCCATTGCCGGCCGGAAGAACTGTTCGGTCATTGAATCCATGTTCATATTTAATAAATGCCCGTCTCCGGGTTATCCTGGCACACTAATTCGAGTTTCCAAATGCTCTTTGAAATGATCGCGCCAGCCCGGCGCGATCGTGGAAATGTTCACCCCCTGTTCCAGCAACGAACAATCATGCGGAGAAATATATTTTGATTGCATCATCTCTCTCTCGCGTATGGATGCGTTCAACGGAGTCGCCCGGGGTGAGGTTGACCGGCACCAATTTCATCGCATCAATCGTGGCCATCGGTTTCGGCTGTCATGCTTGCAAGTGTATGTGGGCGGCGGGGTGATTGCCAGAGGGAATTGGTGAAGGAAAGGCGGGGAATGAAATACGCAGGCGATTTGTTCAACGGTCGCAGATCGCCACTAAGGGGAATGATGACTGACGATAAAAGTTCGCAGCTATTTTGCGGCGAATTGCGCCGGCTCTTTTTTAGCGGCGAAATAATCGTCTTTGATACGGCAAACGCGGGCGTGCAATTCGCGGGCGGTTTCTTTGCGATCAGTCATGCCCGTTACCGGTTCGCCAAAACCGACATACGCCTCAAAGCTCGGCTTGGTCATCATCTTTAACGAGTGCGGGAAAAATGTGTCGTCGCCAACGTAACAAATGTCTTTCTCCATCGTCCCGTCCACCACCGTGTAATGCATCCACGCCGGGAAAACAGGAAAGCCATTTTTTTCCACCGGCGCCAGCAGGGACGAATGAAACGGCAGGACGGTTTCTCCGGTGCTGGTTGTGCCTTCCAAAAAAAGCGCGAGCGGCACACCGCTATTAATGACTGTGGCCATTTCATTCCCGATGCGCACGACATCCGCCTTGCTCGCGCGCCGGATGAAGAGCGTGCCTGCGCATTGAGTGAGCGGGCCGATGACCGGCCAGCTTGCGACTTCGCTTTTGGAAACAATCACCAGCGGAAAGATCGAGCCGAGCACGATGATGTCCGCATAGCTGAGATGATTGCAGGCCACGATGCCGTGCGTGGGCACTTTGCCTTTGACAACGACGTTGCCATTGATGATCCAAAGAAAAACTTTGGCCCAAAAATGAAACCAGTTGGCGCGGACCTTGAAGGATTTGGAGCGGCCCAAAAGCTTGATCAAAAATACATAATGCAGCGCCGCGAAAAGAAAGAGGCAACCGAGAAGAAATAGGCGTCTGCCAACCCGTAATCGTTTAATCACGGAGCATCAATAGCATCAACTCATGTAGCGCGCAATCGTTCTCGCGGTGAGGGATTGCAGATCGAGGAACGTAAGAAAATCAATGGTCTTGAACTCCCGATCGAGCGCGGGCGGGCCGCAAATCTTTGCGCCCAGCGTCAGGTAAGCGGTCAGCAATTTGGGAATTTTTGGCGACGGCACCGTGCGCGCGTCGGATTCGCAGATAAATTTCGGGAGCGGATTCGTCCGCCATTCTTCGCGCACAACGTAGCGCTGCAACTGCGCGTAAGCCGCCAGACCCACGGCGGCGTCTTGTGAGGTCAGCGAACTGCACCCGACCAGATATCGGCAACTGCGCGCGGTGACATAACTCGCGATGCCTTTCCAAAGCAGGCTCAACACGGTGAGATTGCGATGACCACTATGCACGCATGCGCGGCCAAGCTCGACCATCTGTTCGCGCAAGGGTTCATAAGGCGTGAAATCAAACTCCTGCGCGCTGTAATAACCGCGATTTTCCAGGGCGCGGCGGCCGGTCTGCAAACGATAAGTGCCGATGACTTCGCCGGTGCTCACTTCCTCGACGAGCAAGTGGTCGCAGATGGCGTCGTAAGCATCAGCATCCAGACAGGTGGCGTAGGACTGCTCGAGACCTTCGCGCAGTTCGAGATTGAAAACCACAAACCGGAGAAGCTGCGCGGCGCGGACATCGCGCTCGCTTGTGGCCAGGCGCAGACGGTAATTCGCGCGCGACACCTCCGCCATCGGCGGCGTCGGGCCACCGGGCGCGCTGAGTTGGCCAAGAGAATTTCCGTCATTGTGACGGTCAGAAACATTGGTCATAGTCAGTATCAGGTTTTCTCTGTTCAAATTGGCCTATTCTGGGCTGATTGTAAAGTTCGTTCCGGCGGCCCAGCCACCGCGAGCGCCGCCCGTTTGTTAGCCGGAAGAGCCTAAATCTCCCCGCACCCGCCGTGGAAGAAAACCCTTTTCCGTTACGAAGAAATGTCCAATGGGTTAAGATCGTGAAAACACTTTTTGCGGCGATTTTTGCTGCTCACAAATGTGGACGAAAATCAATCTAAATTGAATTGTTCTCAAGATTTGAACCTGATAAACTGAAAATCATCAAAATGGAACTCCAAAAATTCTGGACGAAATTTGCTGGTTTGGCGTTTGTTTCATTTTCGCTAAATCACGCGGCCCTCGCCATCAATCCACCGGGCACCACCTCGACCAACAACTTTTCCGTTGGCCAAACCATTCCAGACAATACCCCCAGCGGCCTGACCGAGACGCAAACTCTCGATTTCAGTGGCACGGGATTGGTCAGCATCACCGATATCGAAGTCACACTCAATATTTCCGGCGGCTTCAATGGAGATTATTATGGCTACCTCGTCCACAATGACGGTTTTGCCATTTTGCTCAATCGCGTGGGCCGCACTTCGACCGACACTCTGGGCTACGGCGATAGCGGCCTCAACATCACTTTGGAGTCTGGCGCCAATGACATTCACACCTACCAAACCGAATTCAATCCCGGCGGCGTGGCTCTCACCGGACTTTGGGATGTGGACGGTCGCAACGTGGACCCGCAAACGGTGACTGACACTGACCCGCGCACGGCCACGCTGGGCTCGTTCGTCGGGCAAGACCCCAGCGGTCAATGGACATTGTTCCTCGCCGACGTTCACCCGGGTTCTGAAGGCCAGTTGGTTAACTGGGGTCTCGTGATCACATCAGTGCCGGAACCGGGCACGCTTGCGTTGCTCGCGCTGGGTTTGAGTGGCGTGGTCGTTGCCAGCCTCAGACGCCGGGGTTAATTTTTCTTCTGTATTTTCGTTCGCTCACCTGGCCGGTATACGCCATTGGGCGGAGCTTCCCCTCTCAAGTTTCACCCATCGTTTGCCGATTCCATACAAGGGCTGTCGGGATGGCGTCTGTCTTGTCGCGACAAGCCTGAACCTCCGCCGCAACGCCACTTATACATGTATCTTGTCACCGATAACAAATGCACCTGCGCGAACTGCAATGCGGTAATTGATTACTACACCAGCCAGGTCGGGCAGATCGTGGAGTGCCCCGCGTGCGGCGAAAAAAGCCGTTTGCCCGCGCCCATCCAACTCATCGTGCTCCATCCTGAAGGGCCGCCCGTGCCAGAATTCCGCAACTGCGAAATCTGTGGAAGTCAGATGCAATTTTGGAGCCGCCATTGCGCTCTCTGCGAAGCTGCCCGCCGCCGTCGCCGTCGCAACATACAAATACTTATCGGCAGCGCTGCGATTGTGATTCTCGCCTTGGCCGGCTTGGCCGTGCAACGCTTCGCAAAACCGGAGCCAGTCCAGGCCGTCGCCTTGCCGCCCGCCAAGCCCCTGGACCTCACCATTCACGCCGCCACGAACATCCCCACCGCCACCGGTTCGCACATGCTCATCGAGCAACCGCGCCCGCGCCTCCCCAAGTCCACCAACGATTTTCGCCCCGGCATTTTCGTCCTCGAAAAACGCCGCGGCAGCGATCTCGTCATGGCCGTCGGCGATCTCCAAAACGATTCCGAATACACCCGCACCAGCATCCGCATTGACCTCGACCTCCTCGACAAATTTGGCAAACGCATCGGCACCGTCAGCGATTATTTTACCCAACTCGGCCCTCACCAAAGCGGACACTTCCTCGCCACCGTCAACGACCCCCTCGCCCTCAGCGTCCGCCTCGCCTACATCTCCGAAGACAAATAACCCGCGAAATTCGCGCGCATTGGCGTGCAATCGCGCGCACCTCTGCCCGCCTTCATTCCTCCCTACCAAAATTAAAAAGCTAATACCTCAACCCGCACCACCACATCATCTCAATCGCAATACATTAACCCTTAATATCTTACAGCTCACCAAGCGCCTTTTCCATTAACCTGTAACCTGTCCTCCCGCCTCAACGTCTGTTTGGATGCAGCGCAGTCAATAATAACAAAAAACATTAGATAATATGAAGAAATTCCTAGCCTTGTCGCTCGTTTGCCTTGCCGCCGTGCTTTCCGTCCACGCCCAAAAAGCGACCACCGACGAACAAAAAGCCTTCAAAAAAGAAATGATGGACAAGTATGACGCCGACAAAAACGGCAAGCTCGACAAAGACGAAAAAGCCAAGATGACCGACGACGAAAAAGCCAAGTGGAAAAAACTTTTCCCGGCCCACCACAAGAAAGCCGATTCCGACACCGGCTCCTCGACCAACTCCGTCCCCAAAACGAACTAATTTTTGGTTCGATCAGAAGGGCCGCACGGCCCCGAACGAACAACGCCCCACTGCCCCCAGTGGGGCGTTTTAATTTCCGTTGCAAACTCAGAGCGGGGCTATTGCTCCGCTTCCTCGTCCAACTGATGCGTTCCTTCACAAAAGTCCCGTAGGGACAACCGACAATCTACGGCTGGCAGGGCGGAACTGCTGCTCCGCCGTCCTAAGTCCCGCAGGGACGACAGATCTTAGCCCAGCAATTTATTGCTGGGGATGCCATCCGCTCCAAACCAAGTCCCGCCCGGGACGAAAGAAATCAGCCACCCACCAAACGCGATTAATCTTCAACTTGCAATCGCAATCCAACGCATTCCAATCCATTCTCAAAAACTCAAAACTCATTTCTGCTTGATCCTCACGGCCCCGAACAAACAACGCTCCCACTACCCCAGTGGGGCGTCTTGTTTTTTGGTTGGGCGGATAATGGCAAGTAAGTTCGCAGACCGATCGAAAACTTTGTGTTGGCTGGAAAAGAATAACCTAAACCGCTCGTCTCTTGATCCATTTTGTCCAAACGGATTTTGCAATGCGGCCCAAAGCCGCGCCTATTAAGCCCAGCACCGCAAGAACGACATAAAACATCAGTGCGACCGGCCATAGATTCAGCGAGTTTCCACCGTCCTTTATTAGGTTGACCACCATTCCAATAGGCAAGCACAACATGGTCGCCGGTCCGACAATCCATACCGGACTGCGGCCAAAAACGCCAACCAACATACCAACTATTAACGGATAGATAAATTCATAAATACCGGCGTTCGGATGGCTATCGTACAACTGCATTAAAATAAGCTCAATAGAGCCTATAGCCGCTGCGAAACCAACTTCTATCCAAAGTCTCGGCCCTGATTTCATAATTCTATTGCCACACCTGTCCCATTCCTCACAACCTCGGATCCACCGGCTCACTCTCCAAAGCCAGCACCCCAAACACCGCCTCATGAACCCGCCGCAAAGGTTCCTTACGCGCGAACCGTTCAAGCGCTTCTACCCCCAGCGTAAACTCCCTCAACGCCAGCGAGCGCTTCGTGGAAAGCCTTCGCGCGCGCAATCGTTCCAGATTTTCCGCCGCCGTATATTCGGGACCATAAATGATCCGGTGGCTATCCAGTTCAATCCCCCAGGCATACATCGCCGGAGACGATCATGGAGAAATAATTGATGTCGCCATTGTCCGTGATCACCACGCCGATTTCGTTCGTGCCATAGTGCAATCGCCCGGGCGACACGCTTTCAAAAGAC
>DATAUW010000020.1 GCA_036268055.1 Verrucomicrobiia bacterium
GACTTCATCCTGGAATCGGCGCAATGACTGAGTGATTCCCTCGTAAATAATTTCCTTGCGGCGACGCAGGCGGACCTTGCCCTTGGCGATGCGTCCGCTGGAAACGATGCAGCCGGCAACCGGCGCGCCCTTGGACAATTCGAAAACCTTGCGCACTTCCGCCGAGCCGATGATGACTTCCTTGAGAATCGGATCGAGCAGACCCGCCATGGCTTCCTTCACCTCGTCAATCAACTCGTAAATGATGGCGTAAAGTTTGATCTGGACGCCTTCGTGCTTGGCCTTGTCCGCCACGCCACTGTCCACGCGCGTGTGAAAACCGAGGATGACAGCGCTCGAAGCCGAAGCCAGCGCCACGTCCGATTCGGTGATGGTGCCGACCGCGCTATGGATGATTTCCAGAGTCACCTTGTCGGACTCGATTTTCTTCAATGCTTCCACGATGGCTTCCACGGAGCCTTGCGTGTCCGCTTTGACAACAATTTTGAGCGTTTTACCCTGTTGCGATTGCAAGGTGGCAAACAGATTTTCCAGCGTCACTTTGCCTCGCATCGCCTCCAGGCCTTCTGCCTTGGCTTCCAGCATGCGTTGTTCGGCCAGGTCGCGCGCCGCTTTTTCGTCTTCCACGACACTGAATTCGAGGCCGGCTTCGGGGACGCCGTTCAAGCCCAGCACTTTCACCGCGACGGAAGGGCCGGCTTCCTTGAGCCGCTTGGCTTCCTCGTTGATAAGCGCGCGCACGCGCCCATAAAACTGGCCGCAGAGGATGACATCGCCGACGCGCAACGTGCCTTTGCGCACGAGCACGGTGGCGGTCGGGCCGCCGGGTTCGAGGCCGGATTCAATCACGTTGCCTTTGGCGCGGCGGTTGGGGTTGGCCTTCAACTCCAGCAAGTCCGCCTGGAGCAAAATCATTTCAATGAGTTTATCCACGCCTTGTTTTGTCAGCGCGGAGACGTCTACGTAAATCGTATCACCGCCCCAATCGTCCGGCACGAGGCCCTTGTCCTGCAATTGCTGGCGGACTTTCAGCGGGTTGGCGTTCGGATGGTCAATCTTGTTGACGGCGACGAGAATCGGAACTTTCGCCGCCTTCGCATGGCTCAACGCCTCGAGCGTTTGCGGCATGACGCCGTCGTTCGCCGCCACGACGAGCACCACGATGTCCGTGACATTCGCGCCGCGCGCGCGCATGGAACTGAAGGCGGCATGGCCGGGCGTATCAAGAAAAGTGACCTGCGCGAGTTCTTTTTTCCGCTCCGGATGCGGGAAGGAAATTGTGTAGGCGCCAATGTGCTGGGTGATTCCGCCGGCTTCACCGGCCGCGACATCGGACTTGCGGATGACGTCCAGCAAGGTCGTTTTGCCATGGTCGACGTGTCCCATGATGGTGACGACCGGAGCGCGAGGTTTCAAGTCCTCGACCTTGTCCTCCATGTCGAGTTCGACCTTCTTGATCGGTGCGTGGACCACGCCGCCGCCGCGTTCGCGTTTTTCAACTTCGAACCGGAAACCGTGCAGTGCGCAAACTTTTTGGGCGGTGGCTTCGTCAATCGCCTGATTGACCGTGGCAAAAACGCCCAGCTTCATCAGGTCGCCGATGACAACGAAGGGCTTCTGCTTCATCTGTTCAGCGAGATCGCGAACCACGATGGGCGGCTTGATGATGATGACCTTGGCATCCGCCGGCAGGGAAATTTTTGGGCCGGATTCTTTGAGGCCCGGACCTTTTTGCGGCGCTTTTGCCCCGGGCATGGAAGGACCCGCGGGCGCCATGGGACCGCCGCGAAAGTTTCGAATATCGCCGCGCTTGTTAAAGTCGGTCCGACGGTCAGGCTGCTGCTGCCGCGGTTGTTGTCCGGGAAATTTTTGGGCCGGCTTTTCCACCGGTTTCGGTGCGGGCTTTTGCGGCAGTTGAATGAAACCAACTTTCTCGCCCACCTGCGGTTTCGGAGGCGGCGGCGGGACGACCGGCTTCGGCGCAATGACCGGCGCGGGCGGCGGAGGCGGTTCTACGACGGAGGTCGCCATGACCGGCTCGGCAATATCTTCTTTCCTGGTTTCGAGTGGCGCAGGCTCGGCTCCGTTTGGGACGTGGACCGGCTCGGGCGGTGCAGGCGCCACTATTTCAACGGGCGCGGACGGAGGAGGCGGAGGAGGAGCGGTGATGATTACGATTTTTTCCTCCACTACGGGCGCTTTGGGCGCTTCCGGCGGCGGCGCGTTCAGCCGGGCGGCGATGTCAGGATGATCCTTAAGAAGCTCGTTTTCGAGGTATTCGGCGCTGATTTTATCGAGCGAACTGGAGGCGACCTTGGCGGCGGTAATGCCCAATGTCTTGGCCTTGGAGATGATGTCTTTGTTCTCCAAACCAAGTTTCTTCGAAATGTCGTAAATACGAACGGGCATAATCTATATCGTCACTTTCTACGGGCCAATTTTGCAAACAAGCCTTCATAGGCCTAACAGCGTAACATAAGCGCTATTCATTTTCCAAACATTCAATTCAGGCGGCCGGGGCTTCACCCACGTCACCCAATTTAAATTTCCGCCGCGCGGCTTCAGCACGCACAGCTTCCATGATCGCGCCCGCCTGATCGCCGATTTCAGGCATCTCGGCAAGGTCGCTATCGTCCGCCTGCAACAAATCTTCCAAACGTGTCAAGCCGTGGTGAACCAGCACATCCGCTTGCTGTTGTGTGATGCCGGGAATTGCGGCCAAAGTCTTCACTGCCTGCGCGACCTTCTCTTCAAAACCCATCGTGACTACGACTTCCGGCTCGATATCCACTTGCCAGCCGGTGAGTTTCGAGGACAGGCGGGCATTCTGGCCGCGCTTGCCGATCGCCAGCGAAAGCTGATCTTCGCTGACCACGATGCGGACGCGGCGATTGGCCTCGTCCACTTCAAAAGATTTCAACTGCGCCGGCGCGAGGGCGTTGGTGAGGAACACTTTGATGTTCGAGTCCCAACGGATGATGTCCACTTTCTCGTTGTTGAGTTCGCGGACAATATTCTTCACGCGCTGGCCGCGCAGCCCCACGCATGCGCCGACTGGATCCACTTTTTCATCGCGAGTATAGACTGCAAGCTTGGTGCGAAAGCCGGGTTCGCGGGCGATGCCCTTGATCTCGATCGTGCCGTCGTTGATTTCCGAAACTTCAAGCTGGAACAACTTGATGACGAAGCGCGGATCGGCGCGGGACAAAATGATTTCTGGTCCGTGCGGGCCGTTCTCAACGGCCTTGACGTAACAACGGATGCGTTCGCCGATCTGATATTCTTCGGTGGGCACGCGCTCGCGGTTCGGCAGGAGCGCTTCGTATTTGCCCAGGTCCACGCTGACGTCCGACCGGTCAAACCGCCGCACGACACCACTGATAATGTCACCCACGCGATCTTTGAACTCGGTGAAAATCAACTGCTTCTCCGCACGGCGGATGTGTTGCATCAACGACTGCTTGGCATATTGAGAAGCGATGCGGCCGAAACCCGCCGGCGTGACTTCCACTTCCAGTTCGTCGCCGAGTTGGGCGTCCGCCTTAATGCGTCGGGCATCGAACACCGTGATCTGATCGTGCTTGGAAAGAACTTTTTCGGAGACCATGAGTTTTGCGAAGGCCTTGATATCGCCACTCTTGGGGTCAATGACGCAACGCAGTTCACGCGCCGGGCCGACCGCCTTCTTGGCAGCAGACAACAACGCTTCCTCGACCGCAGCTACGAGGATCTCGCGGCTGATGCCCTTCTCGCGTTCCCAGAATTCCAGGACTGCTAAAAAATCTGCGTTCATATAATCTTCGACGGCACGTTGGTTCACCCGGTTAGGGGAACAAAAAAGTCGGCAGATTTAATTCTCCGACTCGCGCGCGCTGGCAAACCAGCCATCTAGTACCGTTCTAGTAAGCATAATGAGTTCCGCGTTCGCGTCAAGGTGCAAAATCCAAACTCCAGTGTCTTTTGAAAGCCGCTGTATCGTGAACGCTTTATCCCGAAATCTTCGCCGCAAAACTTTTTGCAATTTTTCCCCGGCTGTCCCAATCTGCTTCCATGACGCAACCGCTCGCGCTCGTCTTATACGAAAAATTGCTGCCCGGAACCCAGCTTGTGAACCGCCTCCAGGACCTGGGCTATCGCGTGGTCACCGTGAATGCCACCGAGTCCCTTGTCGAATGCGCCGTGCGCGAAAAACCCATGCTCGTTTTCACTGACCTCGTTGCGCGCCGCATCAATGTGCCCGAGGCCATCACGCAGCTTCGCCAAAATTCCACCACGAATCATCTTCCCGTCATCGCCTTTGCCGACGATAAAAATGCCACACTGCAATCCGCCGCCCGCGAGGCCGGCGCCAACCTCGTCGTGAACGAAGCCGCCGTGCTCAACCACCTCGAACAATTTCTCGAACAGGCACTGCAACTTGATTAACACGCAAGACAATTCCTTAAGTCATTTTTAATTTTTAATTCCCCCCATGACTCTTCCCACCATTAAGTTGAATCAAGGTATTCACGTGATGCATTTGTTTTACCGTATTGACCGCGTCCGCTGGTCGCAACTATCCGTCGGCGATTCCGCGCTCGCGAGCGCCAAGCTCGAAAAGCTTTGCGCCGCGAACGCCAATGTCTCTCACCCGCGCCTCGTCACCTACACGAACATCAGTGGCAAGGCGGATTTGGTTTTCATGCTGCAAGCCGCCGAGCTTGGCCAGATCGCACAACTGCATCGCAACATTGAAGATTGTTTTCCGCCGGGAACGCTGACGCCGGTGTTCAGCTACATCAGCGTCACCGAATTGAGCGAATACATGCCGACGGAGGAAGAGAGCCGCAACATGCTCATCAACCACGAAAAACTTTCACCCGATAGCGACGCCTTCAAGACGAAGATGGCCGAATCCGCCAAGCGCCGCGCTGATTACGAGCACTACCGGCTCTATCCCGAACTGCCCGATTGGGAAATCATGGCGTTCTATCCAATGAGCAAGCGCCGGCTCGCCGCCGATAACTGGTATAGCCTCGATTTCGATGCCCGCAAAAAATTGATGGGCGGTCACGCGCGGGTTGGCCGCAAATTCGCCGGGCGCGTCTCGCAACTGATCACTGGTTCCACTGGCCTGGACGAATGGGAATGGGGCGTGACCCTCATGGCCCACCAACTCGATCCCATCAAGGACATCGTCTATGAAATGCGTTTTGATGAAGTGACCGCGCGCTATGGCGAGTTCGGCCCCTTCTATATTAATATGCGACTCGCTCCGGCGGCGCTTTGGACACATCTGCATCTGTAGAGTGGTGAGCAATAGAGTGGATAGGTCGTTATAAACCATTCCTCGAATTCCGAACGGCTATCTGGGTTGTGATATTTTGTTTTACAATTCCACTCACGCCGCCTTGGCCCTTGATGTCGTCAGCCATTTCATCGCTAAAATCCTAAAACTAATGCTTGACCGCCGTTGGATAAGCTATAGTATTCCAACAAATTTGAGTCGTATTATGGGCGACAAGAAGTAATTCGTTTGGACACAAGCTGCACGCACAGCATGTGTCCTTTTTGCTTTTTTAGCCGCGCACTCAAGCATCTCAGGAGAAAACTATGGCAAGCGGTAAAGTCAAATGGTTCGATAACAAAAAGGGGTTCGGGTTTATCGCCCAGGATTCCGGTCAAGACGTCTTTGTTCACCACACCTCCATCCTCGGTGCTGGTTTCAAGACCTTGAACGAAGGGGAAGAAGTGAGCTTCGAAGTGGTCAGCAGTGACAAGGGACCCAAAGCTCAAAACGTCCAGCGAGTTGTAGCCTAGACATCCTTCCGACTTCAACACTAAGAGCCTCCCGCCGTTCGGCTGGAGGCTTTTTCGTTTTCCACCAGTAGCCGGGTTTATGGCCGGGTCAAGATTTAAGCCAAAGCTTTTTATTCACGACCGTCAAAAAATAGGTTATCCTTGGGCATGCTTGAGTCGTTCGCCAGCCCGGTTTCCAGCCTTTACGTGCATGTCCCTTTTTGCGCGCAGAAATGCAATTACTGTGCTTTCTATTCTGAAGCCTCGAACGGCGAACTCATCGAACGCTATGTCCAGTCATTGATCCGCGAACTCGAATTGGTTGCGTCCGATCTTCGTCCGCGCACGATTTTTTTCGGCGGCGGCACTCCTTCGCTGCTCAATCTCCGGCAATGGCAGCAAATCCTCGAGACGATGCATCGTATCGGTTTGAGCGGTGCGGCGGAATGGACCGTCGAATGCAATCCCGCCACCGTTTCGCTCGACAAGGCGAAACTCTTGCGCGAGCACGGTGTCAACCGCATTTCAATGGGCGTGCAATCCCTCAACGAAGCGCTGCTCGACCGCCTTGGCCGCATCCACAGCCGCGAAATGGTTTTCAAGTCCTTCGATATTTTGCGCGCCGCCGGCTTTGACAATGTGAATCTCGACCTCATGTTCGCCATTCCCGGTCAGACGCTGGATATCTGGCGCGAGACTTTGCGCGAAGCTACCGCGCTCGGTAGCGAACATCTTTCCAGCTACGAAGTAATTTACGAAGACGACACGCCGCTCTACGCGCAACTCAAAGCCGGCGAGTTCGACGTGGACGAAGACCTCGCCTGCGCCATGTACGAAGAATTGATCAGCCACGCGACCCAGGTTGGTTTTCAGCAATACGAAATCGCCAACTTCGCCCAAAACAATGTGTCTTCCATTAACGCAAACAAATTTTCCATAGCATCCAAAAACCCCATCCCCAATTCCGCACTCCGAATTCCGCACTCCGCACTTCCCAACCGGGCTTGCCAGCACAACGTCAACTACTGGCGCGGCGGATCCTTCTACGGCCTCGGCCCCAGCGCCAGCGGATACGTCCGCGGCATCCGCACAAAAAATGTGCCGAACACCCAGCGTTATTGCGAACAACTGGAGCAGGGGAAACGCGCCATCGAAACCAGCGAAGAACTTTCTCCGCGCGCGCGTGCCGGAGAAATCGCGGCCTTCGGACTACGCATGAACATTGGCTGGCCCTTTGAACAATTTCAAAATGTCACTGGCTGGGATTTGCGGCGCGAATGGTCCGGCGAAATCCAGCAGCTTGAATCGCGGGGCTGGGCCCGTTCCGATTCCGAACGCTTCCAACTTACTTCGGCTGGCCTCCGCTTCGCCGATAGCGCCGCCGAACTTTTTTTGCGCTGACGTAAAATAGTTTCCGATTTCCTCTTGGCGTTCTCTCGCGAAGGCGTAAAATATTTACGCATGAGCAAGGACAACCGCATCCTCCACGTAGATGGCGATAGTTTTTTCGCCAGTTGCGAAGTGGCGTTGAATCCGAAGCTCGAAGAACGGCCCGTCTGGGTCGGCGGTGGACGCCGGGGAAACGGCATCGTCATCGCCGCCAATCGCCTGGCTAAAGTGCATGGCATCAAGACCGGCATGGCGTGTTTCGAGGCCAAGAGCCGCTGCCCCGAAGGTGTGCAATGCCGTCCCCACTACGACGAATATCGCCGTCTCTCACAGGAGATGTTTCGCATTCTCGAAGAGTATTCACCCACGCTGGTGCCGATCTCGATTGACGAAGGCTTTCTCGATCTGAGCACGATGGATCAACACGTTTGGCGGCACACCACACCGCTGGCTTACCTGCGCGAAATCGGCGAGCGCATCCGCGTGCAAATCCGTTTACCCGTCTCCGGCGGACTCGCCAATTCCTCCCGGCTCGCCAAGCTCGCGACCGATGCCGTCAAACCCGGCTTCATAGAAATCCCTGTCGGCGAAGAAAAAGAATTTCTCCGCGATCGTCCCGTGCGCGAACTTTCGGGCATCGCCAAAAATCGCGAACGCGCTCTCGCGTCGTTGAACGCCCGCACCTTTGGTGACGTCGCCAAACTTCCTTCCATGTTATTGCGCCAACGGTTTGGCATCTGGGGTCAACAGCTTTGGCTTTTCGCCAATGGCCGCTGGCAGGAGCCGTTGATTCTCGACGCCAAGGATCGCACTACTATTTCCAGCAATACCACGCTCCCTTATAACGAACCCGATTACGAAGCTGGGCTGGTTTTTACCTTGAGCGAAGCCATTCGCCTTGTCGGCCAGCTTCGGCGTGAGCAATTACAAGCGCGCGAAATGAGCGTGACCATTCGGTTTGATGATTTCAGCGAAGTGGGCGCGAACTATCGTTTCAAGCATCCGCAGTTTCGCAATTCCGTCATCACCACCGCACTCGAGGATCTTTTTCGCGACGTGATGACGCACGCGAGCAAACCGATCCGCCAGATCCGCATCGCATTTTGGAATCTCACGCGCCTTGATACGCAGCCCACGCTTTGGGGCAAGACCGAGGCCGAACGCTGGGGCGCGCTGGACGAGGCGGCGCATCGCATGAACCAGCTATTCGCGCGGCCGGACAAACCCGCGCTCATGACCGGCGCGCAACTTGCCTTGCGCCAGCTTGACGACGCCCATAAAAATCCCAAATCAAAATGTCCCTTCGCGCCGCAACGGGAAATTGTCAAAAAACTTTGGGGAACCGATGCCGACCCGCTGGCGAATAAAGGTGACTGGGAAAAACGCCTCGGCAAAGTCAGCAAACAAATCCAATTCAATCACTGAGGCGTTCTGTATCCGTTCCGATCTCCGCGCTTCCGGGCTTCACGGTTAAAATTAGTTCTGTCTTTCTTTCAGCTTAAAATCCAAATACGCAAAATTCATATTCCCCTCCGCCAACACTCGCAGCGTCAACACGCTGGTTCCTTTCGGCAAGTTGACGTCAGCCGCGTTCGTCAACATATTCCAATGATGCCATTGACGCCACGCAATCGGCTCTGCGGCATTTCGGGTCGAGGGAATCATGATCGGGCCGCTTAACGGCTTGCCATTACGCTCCAGCGAAATCGTCCCGCCTCGGTTGGAGGTATATAAAAGGTCAACCGCGTAAGTGCCGGCGCGCTCGACATTCACCGTCAGGTTGAACCATTCGCCAGGTTCCGTCCAACCGACGTATAATTGCCCTTCAGGTGGGGCGACGAGATTGTAAGGATTGTTATCAATCGCATCGTGAAATTTGGTGTACGAAATATCCACGCCTTCGCGCATGCGAAATTCATTGAGATACGAACCATTCGCGGGATTCAAACCACCGCTGCCATTATTCCTTGCGTCGGAGTCGTGATAGGCCACGCCTTCGCCGCCGCGATCGTAATAGGCGCACTGCACGCGACCAGGAATTTTTTGCGCGCCGCCGTGATACACATTATCGCTGAACGGCGAGCCATGATAGCCCTGCCAGCCGGCCGAAGCGCAACCACTCAAATAAATTCCGGCGAATGCCAGCGCAAGTGATGTCCAGGCAAATTTGAAATTAATTTTCATGCTCGAAGATGGGTTCCTCTATGCAAAATGGGTTTGCTGCATTCTATGGGTGCTTTCGCCCGTGAGGAAACGAAAAATCTCCATGACCTTTCAAAATTGACAAACACGCATAGTCCCTTAGCATATATTCACAACCGAACAACCATCGCGAACCCGCACTAAAATTATGAAAAAAATCGCTGCTGCAATTATTGGTTTGTCTTTCCTCGTGATGACCCTGTCCGCCGTGGCGGACGACAAAGTCCAGACCATCACCGGTGAAGGTAAATGCGCCAAATGTTCCCTGCACGAAACCGCCAAGTGCCAGAACGCTTTGCAGGTGGAAAAGGACGGCAAGACCATCACCTATTACCTCGTGCAAAATGATATCAGCAAAGACTTCCATGAAAACCTTTGCAAAGAGAACAAGAAGATCACGGTGACGGGCACAGTCGCCGAAGTGGACGGAAAACAACAAATCACGCCAACAAAGATTGAATTGGCCAAATAAGCATTCAGGATTTTTTAAAGCGCAAACGCCCGCCTTCTTTGGTGGGCGTTTTTTATTTTACGCTTATACACAAACCAAGGGCGTCATCTCTCTCGCCCCGCCAAAAGCGGGTGAGGGAATTCGATTCCGCTGAAAGCACCGTCAAATTTTTCTTCCCTCGCCGCGCATCTCCGTGAATCATGCCTTATGCGCATTGGCTTCATGACCGACGCCAGCTTGCCGCGGCTTGATTGGGCGCGCCAGCATGGCTTTCGTTCCATCGAGTGGAATCGTTTCGACATCAGTCCCGCCGGCCCGCACCAGAGCGACTGGCGTTCCTTCGCCGATCAATTTGGTGCGGAAGCCAAGTCTCGCGGCATCCAAATTTCCGCCATTGGCGCATTGTATAAAAATCCGCTCGATCCCAAACAAAGCGAATATGCCCGCGCCACCTTTCTTCGCGCCATCGAAGTCGCTGCGCATCTCGGCATCAAAACGGTCGCCGGTTTTCCCGGAGCCGTGATCGAGATGACCGTCAATCCGCGCGGTGAAAATCCGGTTTACAAACCTTTCGAGCCATTTCTTCCGCGCCTCTTGGAATTTTGGGAACCCATTGCCCACATTGGCGCTGAACGCGGTGTGCGCATCGCCTTCGAGCATTGCCCCATGAGCAATTATCACTTGCCGATCATGGGTTTTAATATGCTTTCGCAGCCCGCGATGTGGGAACGCCTTTTCAACGAAACCAAATGCGAGAACATCGGCATCGAATGGGACGCCAGCCATCTCATCTGCCAATTCATTGATCCCATCACGAACATTCACAAATTCGGCACGCGCATTTTTCACGTGCATGCCAAGGACGCCTACATCAATCGCCATTTGCTTGAAACTTACGGCATTTGTCATCCAGGCGTTGCGGAACATCGGATGCCGGGATTTGGCCAATCGAATTGGGCGGAGATCATCCATGCGTTGCTGCGTGCCGGTTACGATTCCGATTTGAACATCGAAGGCTGGCATGACCCGGTCTATCGCGATCACGATTCTACGCCGCCGGAAGATGTTAAGCTTGCCGCGACGAACCGCCAGGTCGGGCAAAAACTTGAGGACACCGGTTTGCTCATCGCCAAGCGCACGCTCGAGCAATTCGTTCCGCCGGAGCCATAATCGGGCAAGACTAATTTGAACGGCGTATGTCCGCACCCGCGCATCGCGAATCGCCCGTTTCAGATTACCTTAGCAACCTGCTCGCGCGCATTTTTACGCGCTCGGAAAATTTCGTTGCTGGACGCTACTGGCATCTCGAAACGCTTTTTCTTGCCGTGCTTTTCTCCGTGCTTTTCTCTGCTGGCGTGGACGACCGCCTTTACGAAGTCAACAACAACCACTACTACCCGTCCTATTTCAAAAAAATCGAGCACCCGCTCCTCAATCTGGCCAGTCAATACGATCCGTGGACCCACGATGCAAAACTTAATTTTCGCCTTACGGTTCCCGTATTGTTGCACATCGTTCATTGGCCCATCGAACAACGCTGGATTCTTCCGGTGTTAACCGCCATCGCCATCTGTGGAATTATTTTCGTCTCGTGTATTTTCACCACACGCGTCACCGGCGATCGCGTCTGCGGGCTTTATACCGCGCTGGGCGTGAGTTGCACTTACATGGGTTCCTTCGGATTCACGATGTACTACGATGCCATTGCCCTTGCCCAACTCACGCTGGCGATGTTGCCTGGTCTTCACTGGTTTTTCCGCGCTGTGCTGGTTTTTTCAGCGGCTTTCACCGACGAACGTGCATTCATCGCCGCGCCTATTTTGTTGGTTCAAAGTCTGTATTCGACGGATCCAAATGCACCGTTGCGTCCGCGATTTTTTCGTGCTGATTCACTTGCGGTTGTTGGTGGGATGGCGGCGTATTGCGTTGGTCGCGCGCTGTTAGTGAAATTCGCCGGACTGAGTTCGCCGATGGCGGGCACTGGCTTTGGAAACCTGCTTGCCAATTTGCCATACTATCACGCCGGAATCTGGCTGGCGCTCAAAGGCGGCTGGCTATTGATATTCGTCGCTTCTGTGGCGCTTTGGCAACGCCGCGAAGTATTTCTGCTCCTGTTTTTTCTCGGCGCAGCAGGGATTAGCATCATGGGCGGGCTATGTGTGGAAGACGTCATCCGCAGCACATCGTACGTATTCCCTGCGTTGCTCGTTGCGATTTTTTTGATCAGTCGCCGTGATACGGCTTACGCGCTCCGCTGTTATTGTCTCGTGGCATTCGTCATTTCCGCAGTGGCGGGGAATTATAATATTTGGCGCAGCGAAATTTCCTGGTTTCAACCCATCGCGGTGAAAGTGATTCACGCGGGACTTCAATTCCTGCTCTCGCCTTTTGTCACGAAATGAACCACCCGCCTCGATCAACTTTCTTCGCGGCAGTGTTGGGATTCATCCTTCCCGGCACCGGGCAAATGTATTGCAAGCAAGATAACAAGGGAGTCTTTCTCATCGGATTTTTTCTCCTTGGCCATTGGGCCACGAACGGAATATCGAGCTTGTTTCTCTGTCCGGCAATGGGCCTTGATGCCTTCCTGATTGCCCGCAAAATAAATCGCGGTTTGGGCGTCGCACGCTGGGAATTTTTTCCTGGTATTAAATTCCTCAACCGTCTTCCCCAGCGAGTGATGCCGCTGGCCATCGTGATTCTTCTGACAACTATCACGATCATTCGCATCCTGATTTACGCGTCCGATTATCGAGTTGGCGAATGACGATTATCTCTGCCGCAGAATAGTCGCGCCCGTGTGACCGTCTTCGGCGAGTGGATCAGCGCCGAGGCTTGCCGCCACGACATAATTATCCTGCACCCATTTCCAAATATCATAACCAAAATTTCCGGGCGTTCCGAAACGTCCTTTGCCGAATTCCTCCAGGTTGCGTGAAATCAGCACGACAAAATCCGGATGCTTCAGCCGCATCTGGCGCAATAATTCTACTTCGTGATCCCCGCGCATCCATCCCGGTTCAACAGTACGATGCCGCGAAAGATAATTGATCATCGTGCCTTCGGGCAGCACCAGAACAGTGGCGTCTGCGGGAACCGCGCGCAGTTGTTCCACCGCCCAATTCACCACCGCGCCCGTTCCGTCAATCGTCCGCGATGTCGAATAAAATCGGTCGCGGCCTTCGCCCACCGGTTCCGTCTGATCGGCGCGAATGGCGTGAGAGGTCTTGGCGAAAGCTACGCAATAGGATGCAAGCACCAAGCCAGCAAGCGAGGTGGTCAGCATCCGGCCTCTCCAACCCTCGCCCGTGAGATGCGACAGTTCAGAAACCATCATGGCCGCAACGACCATTCCCGCGAGCGCCGCTTGAAAAAAACCCAGGTGATAAACGCGGGCGTATAAAGGCATTCGCGCCAGCATTGTGCCCGCCAGCAATACCAGCAAAAATCCCATGACGGTACTTTCGCGCGGGCGTTTTTCGTCGCGAATTTCCCGGCGAAGCCTGATCAGCATCCACACGAACGCAACGGTGATCAATAAAGGCAAACATTTTCCCACGGAGAACCAGCGGTTGTTCTTCATCACACTGTCCAGGAATCCGATGGCTCCAAAGGAGATGAGAAGCGCGATCGTGCGCCGCCGGCGGTTAAACAACCATCCGACGGACCATAATGCGGCAAGTAGAAGCAATGCCACCGCACCCGCAGAAATTTCATGCCAGGCGTTTGTTCCCGCGTGATCGAATCCCGAAAGGCTTAGTTGCTGGCCCGACTCGCTTTGGATGTGTCCGACGAAAATAACGAGCCATGCCTGGCACGCATCCGTGATTGCAAGCGCCCAACTCTCGCGCCGGGCGAACCAGACGGTAAAAAAGAGCGTTGGCAACACCACGCCCAACGCGAGCAGAAAAAATTCCGCAACGGTCACGGGCTTTTTTTGTGCGAACCGCAACGCCAAACCCGCCGCGCCCAACGCGCCAGCCGCCAGCATGAATTCCGGTTTTATGACTGCCGCCATTCCGCCGCATAAACCCAGAGCAAACGTGAGTTTCGTTGACGGCTCGCGGCACCATTTGGCGGTTATCAACACAGCCACGAGAATCAGGAGCATTCCGTGTGTGCTCTCGGAAGAGTAGGGCGTCGCATAATTATAATTTCCCACCGCAAGCAAATGGAGGAAGGAAAATATGGAAAGGAAAAACGCCAGCGCCGCCCACGCGCCGAGCTTGCCCCACGCTTTTCGGAACGCGAGATACACGAGCACTGCGAACGCGGCATAGATGATCAAATTTGCGGCGACCAGCACCATAATTCCCGGGCCGAAGATTTGAAAAAGCGTGGCATTGAAGAACACGGACGCGGGCCCATAACTCCAGACGAAATCGTGATACAAAAGCGCGCCTTGTGAGACCCGCCACACGACGTAGCATTGCTGCCCAAAATCCACGATAGGATCCGGCCATTTGCGCCACGAATCCCAAAGGAAATAAACGGCCATGAGCAGAAGCACACCGATTCCGACGGCTTCTCCGCGGCGTTGGAAAAATTTTGCGAAGGCCAACTCAGACGAGGACGATAGCGATTTTTCAACCGGCGAGTTGGGCGACTGCATGCGGGATAAGTTGCCTTGGCCGGTCACATTGGCAAGCCCAGAATATTTTTAAACGAAGCTCTCAGCGTGAAAAATTCAGTGCGAAGCGGTATTGAAAGCGTGGGCGAAATCCATCAATTCAGTTTCATTGAGATCTGATACCGCCCAATAGATCATGTCGCCATCTGACCAGTGGACTAAGTGAAAACCTTGCCGCGACGGTAGCGCCGCGGGTTGAGAAGAAGTTTGTTTACTTGGCCAGATGAAAAGATTGATGATGTGTTTGTGATGTTGAAAAATTAATGCCGCAACATTTCGACCGTTGAGATAATCCAATCGCCCGCCGACGAGCGGAAAATCCTGCGCCGCCAGATCGCGCACGGGCGGTGAGAAATCAACCTTGCCGTTGAACCAGGGCTTAACCGTGTGCTGGTCCGTCGAAACGACATCCATGACATGATTTGCCATCATCGAACGGATGTGCTCGGAAACAATTTCATCGGCCAGACGATTTTCCTGTCCATGTGGGATCGTCATGGTGAGCAAGAGCGCCAGGCAAACGGCGAATGCTCCCGAGAATGCCGTCGTCAGCCAATTCCAACTCCATGCCGCGCGGGTGGAGATTCTTTTGGCGGGTGAGGGCAGGGAAGCCTTGATGCGTTGCCGCAGGTCTGCCGGCGCAGCAAAATAAAGTGCGTCCTGCTTGAGTGATTTTTTCAGCGCGCGAATATTTTCCCATGCACACTTGCACTCAGCGCAACTCTGGACGTGTTGTTCTAGTTCCAAAGTTCTGGCCGCATCCAGCTCGCCGTCAGCATAGGCGTTAATGAGAAGGTTGGTGTCGCGGCAATTCACGATGGGCCTCCCGGTTTGAATTCCGCGGCCAGCCGGTGTTGAAGAAGCTTGCGTGCTCGCGCCAGCCGCGACATGACTGTTCCGATCGGCACGTCCGCCAGTTCGGCGATTTCTTTGTAACTAAATCCTTCCATTTCGCGCAGAACGACGATTTCCCGAAACTCCACCGGCAATTCCGCAATGGCTTGCCGCACCAGTTCGGCATCGGCGGTGGAATTGCTCACGGCGTTCGTTTCGATCAGTGCATCTTCGTTTGCCAAAGTTTCATCATTGATCTCGACCATAGTTTCCTGCGGGCGGTTTTTTCGCAGCCATGTGTAAAAAGTATTTCGCACGATGGTCAGCAGCCACGCGCGCGCATTCTCGCCGCGAAAGTTTCCGAAAAAGCGGAACGCCCGCAACGTGGCTTCCTGCGCCACGTCCTGCGCGTCGTGATCATTTCCCGCCAGCCAGCGCGCGAGATTGTAAGCCGCATCCAAATGCGGCAGCACCGTTTGTTCAAATAAGTTCAATCGTTCGCGCTCGTCCACCGGGACCATTTTTTGCCCATGTCGTCGTATAGCAAGACCAAACTTCCGTCTATTTTTATTCCCGATATTTTGCAGGAATAAATGGTGGCAATATTCGGTCTCCATCAGTGCCGGAGAAATTTACCAATGAAAAAAAGTCTCAAGTGTGTCGGATGGATGGTGAAGGGATTTGCCATTGAAATAAAATTCTCCGAGCCGGGAATAAATCCCATGAAGGCCCGGTCTGGAGAGCAGACCAATTTAAAAATCTATGAACAAGAAACCAAATAAAATCAAAGAAGTGCGTCATCTGGCAGCCGAAACCGAACATCTGGATCACGATCATACCGTTGACGGTGTTGATCGCCGGGGTTTTCTCAAGTGCATGGCGTGGGCGGGGACGGGGATGTTGTGGACCGTCGCCGGCGGCGTGCTTGGCTCGAAAATATTGAGTCCGGCCAACGCCGTGGCAGCGGACATTTCGACTGCGGCCGCGGGTGATTTCAGCTTTGTTCAAATCAGTGACAGTCACATCGGTTTCAACAAGCCGGCCAATACGGATGTCATTGGCACGCTTAAACAGGCGATTGCCAGGATCAACTCCTTGCCTACCGCGCCTGATTTTATTTTGCACACGGGCGACCTTTCGCATCTGGCAGAGCCGGAGGAATTCGACACGCTCGATCAACTACTCAAGATCGCGCGCGCGGGCCAGATTTTTTATGTGCCGGGCGAACACGATGTCATCAATGACAACGGCAAAGGTTATCTGGCGCGTTACGGCAAAGGCTCGAAAGGCAGCGGGTGGTTTAGTTTTGATCAGCGCGGAGTTCATTTTATCGGACTGGTCAACGTGATGAATATAGCCGAGGGCGGATTGGGCATATTGGGTGAAGATCAACTTGCGTGGCTCAAGGATGATCTCAGTGCGCTTTCCAATAGCACGCCGATTGTGGTTTTTGCGCATGTGCCGTTGTGGACGATTTATCCGCAGTGGGGTTGGGGCACGCAGGACGCTCAACGCGCGCTTGACCTGATGAAGCGTTTTGGCTCAGTCACGGTTTTGAACGGGCATATTCATCAGACGATGAAAAAAGTAGAGGGCAACGTGACGTTTCATACGGCCACCTCGACCGCGTTTCCGCAACCCGCTCCCGGCGCAGCGCCCAAGCCTGGCCTAATGAAAGTCGCGCCGGAAATTTTGCCGACGGTTCTTGGCATCACCGAAGTGAGTTATATGGAGAGCTCGCATTCGCTGGCGATCGTGGATGCCAAACTCGGCTAAAAATTTGCGACGCATGAATCAAAATTATTATTTGCTGCGTGGGGCAAAATTTTTGCTGTCGCTTGGGATTGTCACCGCCGGGATGATTTGCGCGGCATTCGCGGACGTGTTGCCGGTTCCGCCTATGGGCACGCCAGGGAACCAGGGTTATAAATTATTCATGCTGAATTGTGCGCATTGCCACGGCACGGATGCCCGAGGTGATGAAGGCCCTGATTTACATGGCGTGCTGAAGTCCGATCAACGCCTCACGAACATCATCCAAAATGGCATCAAAGGAGAGATGCCAAAATTCGGCGCGAAACTCAGCGCGGCGGATACGCAAGCATTGATCGCTTTTATTCGGACGTTGAAAGAATAGGGATGCCGTTTGGCAATTCGCCGAGGTTGGGTTAGACTCGAATTTCGGAAACAAAAACGACTACAACCAATACATTATGAAACGAAATGCATCCGCAGTCTGGACCGGCGATTTGAAAACCGGCAAGGGCAGTCTTACCGCCGACAGTGGCGTCCTCACGGACACGCCCTATTCTTTTACCACGCGCTTTGGGGATGTGAAGGGGACCAATCCCGAGGAACTTATTGCCGCCGCTCACGCTGGTTGTTTCACCATGGCCACCGCCGCCAGCCTGGGCAAAGCGGGTTTCACTCCGGATAAACTTTCCACGACGGCCGCGTTGACGCTTGAGCAGGTGGACGGTAACTGGACCATCACCACGATCAACCTCGTGATGACCGCAAAAATCCCAAATATAACGGCGCAAAAATTTGCGGAAATTGCCGCCGATGCCAAAGCGAATTGCCCCGTGTCGCGGGTGTTGAAGGCGAACATTACGTTGGATGCAAAGCTGGAGTCTTGATCTCGGTCGCGGCTCTTTACATGATTCGGTCCATTAGTGGCGCGCCATTGCAATAACGATACAGGTTTGCAAGGAAATGCGACACCAGCGCTTCGGCTTCGGCGCGTTGTCCGCCGCCAATGTGGGGCGTGATAAAACAATTCGGCGCGGATAAAAGCGGATGTCCGGGCGGCAATGGCTCGGGCTCCGTCACGTCCAACCACGCGGCGCCAAGATGGCCGGAGTGAAGGGAATTCGCCAGGGCGGATTGATCCACCGTCGCGCCACGGCCGATGTTGTAAAGGATCGCGCCGGGCTTCATAGCCGCCAGCCGTTCGGCGGAAATAAAATGCGCCGAGTCTTTGTTTGCGGGAAGAATATTTACCACGTGATCGGCATCGGCCAGTGCTTGCGGTAATTCCGCCTCGGAAATAATGCGCACTGTTTCATCGCCGCGCGCCTGGCGGCGTAATGCCACCAAGTCCATTTCAAATGGCCGCAACATTTCCGCCAGCTTCACCGCGATCGCGCCGAATCCAAGCAGCACAACTTTTTGCCGCAACAACAAAGTCGAAGTGCCGCGAAAATCCACCCACTCGGGCGACCCACTGGCGCAGTTCGAGCCCAGCGCCGAGGGCAGTCTTCGCGCCTGGGCTAGCATGAAGGCGAGGACATGTTCCGCGCAGGGTTGCGCATAGACCGTGGAGCTGTTTGTGGCGATTAATCCGCGCGTCTTCGCAAGGGAGCGAAATTCCGGGGTGTCATAACGCGTATAACCGGCGCTGGTCAGGTGCATCCACCGGAGCCGCGAAGAGCCCGCGATGTTCAGCAGGTCCGGTTGTCCGAAGGCAACCTCGGCTTCGGCGAACGTGGGATCAGCCTCCGATTTCGCGAGGACAGAATTCCCGGGCTTTGAAGGAAAAATAAGTTCGTTTGTACCGACGCCTGTTTTCAACAGTTTCAAGGCCGAATCGGTTAATGGCGCATCGGAAAAAATTTTGAGCATTTTCATGCAAGACAACGACAATCGCGCTGCAAGGGCGAGTCTGCAACGGAGAATATTTGAGAGAAATGGTGCCCCGGCAAGGATTCGAACCTTGGACCAATTGATTAAGAGTCAACTGCTCTACCAACTGAGCTACCGAGGCAACCAAATTATTTTCAATAGCATTCGAAGCATCTGCGCTTCGCATTCTTTATCGTATCGCGTCTGGCCACTTTTGCAAGACGCTGAATCTCTTCCATACGTTAAGAGCCGCGTATTTGACGCAAGCTGCAGGTCAAAGGCAAGCTAATTCGACAGCTCATTCGTCAGGCTTTGGAAGGGCTATTTATACCGTTTTTAGATCAAATGATTTAATTTGCCAGGCATGAAGGAGAAAAGAAATGGCCGACAAGGAATTGCACTTCAAATTTACCATCGAAATTTTGGCCAGTGGGCGAAAAAACCTGGGCCTCGCGGATTTTTTGTGCCGAACCACAGCATCTTCGCGAATGAAATGGAAGCAGCTTGCAAGTTTAACACACGGGTTGCTCTCCCGCTTGTTCGCCCGTACATTTCTCAAATGAAAATCCTGCCTCGATTCTGGTGGATGCGATTTTTTCTATTGCCGCTCGTGTTCTCATTGGCCGTGCCGGTGCGCGGCGGCGATGGGAAGGAAAATTCCGCGACCAATGTGCCGCCTTATGAAACGCGCGCGAAGCATGACCCGGACGGCATCGGCAAATTTTATCAAGGCCGCGAGATTGCGCAGGTCATGGGGCATGAAGGCGCATCGTGGCTGGAACGTTCCGATCGCGAGGCTGAGGAAAATCCGGCATTGCTGGTGGCTGCCTTGCATTTGAAACCGGGCGATGCGGTTGCGGACATCGGCGCCGGGACCGGTTATTACAGCCGGCGACTTGCGCAACAAGTCGGGCCCGGCGGGATCGTGTACGCCGAAGACATTCAGCCGGAGATGTTGCAGCTGATGACGAATAAAATGGCGGAGGCGGGCATTCACAATGTAAAGCCAGTGCTCGGAACCATCACCGATCCCCAGCTTCCGCCCGCGTCAGTGGATTTGATTCTCATGGTGGATGTCTATCATGAGTTCGATCATCCGGCGGAAATGACGGCGGCGATGTTGCGCGCGCTCAAGCCGGGCGGACGGCTGGTGTTCGTGGAGTTCCGCGGCGAAGATCCGCAAGTCCGCATCAAGCCATTGCACAAAATGACCGAGGCGCAAGTGCGCAAGGAAATGTCGGCGTTCCCGGTCAAGTGGGTGCAAACTCTCGAAGTGCTGCCGATCCAGCACATCATTATTTTTCAAAAATAACGTGCCCGGCGGCGCGTGAAAATTATTTCTTCGTGCCGGTGTCGTCGGACTTCGAGGAGGAATCGGTAACAGTTCCCGCCGGAGCCCCGGCATTGAGTTGCGAGAGGATGGTATCGGTCATATCATTCTCGCCATTGTTATAAAGCAGGATGGGAGTCTGATTGATGCTCTCGGCGGCGGAATCAATCACAAGGCTGTAACCGGCGGCCTTGGCCTTGGCGGAAATGGCGGCGCGGATGTCCTTGAGAATGTCATCGCGCATGCGCTTCTTGGAAGTGTCGAGCTGCTCGCGCGCATTTTCTTCAAACTGCCGCATAGTGTTTTCGGTGGTCTTGATTTCAGCAAGCTTGGTCTCGGCGGCAGTCTTGCGCTTGTCGCGTTCCTCGGCGGTCACGGACTGGTCATTGGCCGCGGCGACGAGCTTGGTGTACTCGTCCTGCTGCTTGACGTAGTCATCGCGAAAACCTTTGTATTCCTTGTCCATGCCCGTGCCGCGTTCCTTGAGGGCAGCCTCGGCCTGTTCGCGCTTCCAGTATTTGTCAAACACCTTGCGCAGATCAATCGTCGCGACGCGCCCCTGGGCCATCGCTGGTGAAACCGCAGAAACCAAAAAAACAAAAAGCAATGTTACGCTAAGAATTCTTTTCATATATACCTTTAAACTAATCAAAGCGGACGGCTGAAACCAGCCCCAAATTGGAATTTTCCGCCGTTGCCGTTGAACGTGTCGTGATGAAGCGGGATGCCGTAATCCAATCGCAACGGCCCCAGCGTCGGAATGCTCAGGCGGATGCCGAAACCAAAATCGTCACTGTAAGCCCCGGTGTTGCCCGCCGGGAACGCACCAAACGAGAACGGCGGAGAGAACGGCGGCAGAACCTGGCCGGGGGCGATGAAGCTTCGACCCTGCACTTCCTGGCCACCGTTGCTGTAGGCGCGAGTGGAGACAT
The DNA here is from genome assembly GCA_036268055.1 of Verrucomicrobiia bacterium. NCBI lineage: Bacteria > Pseudomonadati > Verrucomicrobiota > Verrucomicrobiia > Verrucomicrobiia bacterium. Next base: position 21,171 of record DATAUW010000020.1, read on the forward strand.
TGCCGATGTCGTAGAACAATGCAAAGCTCAGGCGGCTGATGATCGGAATGGTATATTCCGCGGAGGCGAACCAATAAGTATCGCCGCCGATGGGTTCAAACAACTGACCGTCCTGCGAAACTTCGCGCGGGCTGACGCCGTGGTAGTCAAAGCCGCGCAAGGAATCCTGACCGCCGAGGTAGAAGCGATCGTAGAAAGGAACATCGCCACCGCTCACCGATTGCGTCACGCCCGCTTTGCCGGAAATTTCCAGCGTGTGATCTTTGGCGATGCCGCGGAAGAACCACGACGATTTCAATTCGAGCCGGTAATAATTGCGGTCGCCCACGGACATCGTCCCGGCTAATTGCGTCTCCTGGCCTTTGTTGGCGAGTTCGTAGGAATTCCGCGTGTCATAGGTAAGGGACGCGCCGAAACGGGAAACGATCGTATCGCCCGCGTTTTGAAGAATGGAAGTGGGAGCGTTGGTGTTGACATTGAAGATGCCAATGTCTTCCACATTATAACTAACGCTGCCGATCAGGAAATCGCTGCCGAGCGCGCGCGTCAGACTCACCTTCGCGCCGGTGCGGGCCACATCATAAAGACTATCGAGGCTCACGAAGTTTTGCACCGAGCGATAAAGGTCAACACCCAGGGCGAGCTTGCGGTTCAGGAACCACGGCTCAACGAACGAGACCAAATAATCCTGCAACTCCGTGCCGAGTTGGACGCGCAAACGGAATTTCTGGCCGCCACCGGTGAAGTAAGGCGGATGGAACAAATCGAAATTCGCCTGGCTGACTTCAGCGTAAGCAAAAATACTCTCGACCGTATTGAAGCCTGCGCCGAAGGTGAAATTACCGGTGGATTTTTCATCCACGCCCACGATCAGGTCGTCGTGGTTCGGCACATCGGTTCCAGCAGGCTTGGTATCCACCTTCTCGAAGAACGAGAGACCTTCAAGACGTTCCTTGCTGCGGCGGATGCGCACCATGTCAAAAACATCGCCGGGAGAAACAGCCAATTCGCGGCGGATGACTTTGTCCTTTGTCTTGACGTTGCCTTTGATCAGGATTTTTTCGATGAAAACCTTATCGCCTTCTTCGATGTTATATTCCAAATCCATCGTGCCAGTATCCGTGTTCGGGATGCGGGTCACGTTCAGGTTGGGAGTTTGATCACGGACATTTATATATCCCTTCGCGCCGTAAAAATCCTCGATGGCCTTCGTATCATGTTCGAGATGGTCCGGCGTGAACGTCAGGCCCACGTCCGCTTCAAGACCGTGGACACCGATTTTTTCCTTCGAGCGGCTTTCGACATGTTCGCGCTTGAGGCCCTGGATGATTTGGTCGGTCGTAAAAAGTTTGTTTCCCTTGATGGTCACCGAACCGACTTTGTAAGGATGGCCTTCAAAAATGACGAACTCGATCCGCATCGTCTTCGGGGTGGGATTGATGAAGCGAACTTCCTTGATCTCGAAATCAATGTAGCCGGCGTTGTGATAAAATTCGATCAGCTTCTCCTTATCATCCTCGAACTGGTCTTCCTTGTAGATGCCGCTGCGTGTGAGCCACGAGAACATCCAGTGCTTGCGAGTCTTGATGACGTGCCGCAATTTTTTCAGCGAGAAGGCATGCGCGCCGTTGAAATCCACTTCCGTGATTTTGATCTTCGGCGTTTCCTGGATCTGGAAAGTGACGTTCGCGCGGCCGGCTTCATAATCAAAATTGCCGAGCACATATTTTACCGTCGTCCGCTGGTAACCGGATTTTTCGTAAGCCTTCTGGATCTCCAAACAGTCGTTAAAAAGTTTTCGCTCGTCCAACGGGTCGCCGATTTTGGACGTCAATTTTTTCATCAACTTCGCAGTCGTGAATTTTGTGTTCCCCTGGAAGGTGATGCCCGTGAGCCGGAACTTGCCCTGCAGGATGTAAGTCAGCACCACGCCCTGATCGTTGCGCTGATCGGTCACGCGGATGTTGGAAAAGAAACCGGTGGCGTAAAGATTCAGGACATCGTGGTCCACGCTCGCCGCGATATAAATGTCGTTCGTCTTGACGTGGATGTTGGCGCGGATGAGTTCGTCACTGGCGACCTGCGGGCCGACGTTCGTCACGACGATGGCGGCGATTTTCTCGTAACCAGTTTGGGCCGATGCCGCCGGGAGCCAGCAGAAGAACAATAGCAGCCAGAGGCCGCCGTGGCGGATCAACAATTTCATCACTTATTTTTCAGTCGGCACATCTTCATCACTGACTTTCGCTGCACTCTCAAACCGCGTGTACGATTTGAGGAACGTCAAATGGACATCCCCGGTCGGGCCGTTGCGTTGTTTCGCGATCAGCAGGTTCACCGGCACCGCATCCTGCTCCTCGCCGCCCGCGGCGTCATCACTATCGTCCCGGCTGGGCTTATACAACAGACACACGAGGTCGGCATCTTGCTCAATCGCGCCGGATTCACGCAAGTCCGAAAGTCGCGGCTTGCGGTCCTTGTCCTTCTCGAGTTCGCGGTTCAACTGGCTTAGGACGATGACGGGAACATCCAGTTCCTTCGCCAGCGACTTGATTCCATTCGAGATGTCCGCAATCTCCTGCTGCCGGTTCTCTGCCCGGCGCGCAGTAGAATGGAGGAGTTGCAAGTAGTCAATCACAAAGAGCTTAATGCCGAATTGCTGCGACATCCGCCGGGCCTTGGCGCGAAGCTGCAAAATGGACAACCCGGAAGAGTCATCAATAAAGAGTGGCGCGCTCGCCAGTTTGCCGGCGGCGCCCGTCAGCTTCGGAAAATCGCGCTCGGCAAGGAAGCCTTCGCGGACATTGCGCAGGTTTACCCGGGAACGCGAACACAGCATGCGCAGCACCAGCGAGTCCGAAGTCATTTCCAAACTGAAAACTCCCACGGGAATTTTTTCCTCGATGGCTACGTGCTCGGCAATATTCATCGCGAGCGAAGTTTTGCCCATGCTCGGTCGCGCGGCGACGACGATCATTTCACCGCCGTGCAATCCGCTGGTCATTTTGTCCAGATCGGGAAATCCGGTGGCGACACCCGTAAGCATTCCCTGGCGCTGATGATAATCTTCAATCGTGCTGATCGCCTTCTTGACCAGCTCCTTGATTTTGTCCGTCTTGCCTTCGACGCGCGTTTCGCTGATGCGCAAAATATCGCGTTCCACTTCATCGAGCAAACCGTCCACTTCGCCCTCATGCTCGTACACCCGCGCGACGACATCCGTGCAAGTCTGGATCATTTTGCGCAGGACAAATTTCTCGAGAACGATGTCGAGGTAGTAACTTAAATTCGCCGCGGACGGGACGGTGTCGGGCAGGGAATTGAGATACACCAGCCCGCCGACTTCTTCGAGGCGTTGCTTATTTTTGAGACGTTGCTGGAGCGTGATGATGTCAATGGCCTCGCGCGTGTCGTACATCTCCGTGAGCGTTTCAAAAACCACCTGGTGGCGCAGATCATAAAAAACCTCGGCGCCGGATTTGAATTTCTCCACGCACTCGCCGATGCATTCGTTCGGGGAAAGCAGGATGCAACCCAGGACGCCTTGCTCCGCCTCGGGCGAGTGCGGGGGCAGGCGGTCAACGCGCGACGCAGCCTCGGAAAATCCCGATTTCTTGCGGCGGGATTTTTTCAAGTCAGGTGCGCCGTCCGCGCCTTCGGATGCTGAGTCAATCATCCCACAAGCAAAACGAAATTTGCGGAGTGAAGCAAATTCAATCCTCGCGCGATGGCCAAATCTTAATAACACGCATTCACAAGTTGTTCACAAACGCATAAGTTTTTAAACTTTTTGCGAATTGCCAGGCCGCGAAGGTTTAGCGTTATCGGCAACCAACTTTCGGTGCTGCCGCTTAAATATTTTTTCCCTCCGTTAAGCGAGCTTATCCGGACTTACGCGAACTTATCCGAGCCAACGCGAACTTATCCGAACTTTTTGGCTCGTTTGGCATCTTGAAGATCCGAACCAAATGGCGTTTTTTATCCATCCCGCCATTTATATATCCGTCCTTAGCCGTTCCATGTTCTATCAAAGAACCGTCCCCACCATGCCATATCCCTCAAACCCAGTCCACCCTTCCATAGGTTACAAAATGAAAATTTCTTGGACCTCAAAACGAGCCATTCTTCCATCCCTTTCACCGTTTAATCTCTCCACCGTCGGCTCCGCCAACCCATCGCGCCCCAACTAAGGGAGGGCGAGCGTACTCGCGAGCCGTAAACAAACCCACCCGCTCCACCCGTCCATAACCTCCCGAAAAACCCACCGCTTCTCATTAATCTCCAGCTTCAGCGGGGGAACCTGCAACTCATCCAAGCCCACTATCCCGAGCGCAGCGAGGCCACCGCATTCCCTGGAACCAACCTCTCCAAACCTCATTTGTCCCGTCCGTCCCTTAGTCCTCTACCTGCCGTCATCTGCACCACGCCACAATTCGCTTGCCCTTCGCCGGACGGCGTTTAATGTGATACGCAGCGTCCATGACGCCGGAGAAAACGCCGTGAAGGTTCGCGGCCGCAAAGCCTAAGAAAATTAAATGTCAGCGTTGAAATTATTTTTTAGCCAGGGACGGAACGAGCCTTTCAAAATTTGCGCCGTGATCGCGCGCGCCGCGGCGGTGTCGCTTTGCGGATTTTTCGCGTGTGCCGCGCCCGAGGCTTTTGCGCAAACGAACATTCTGGAGATTCCCATCACGCGGCAGGCGCCCGTGACCCCCACCAGCATCACTTATGGCCCGGACGGCAATTATTGGTTCACCGAATCTGCCGGCGACAATGGCGTCATCGGACGCATCAATCCAACGGATAATTTATTTGGCGAAGTCGGCCTGACGAATAATCCCAACGCCCTGCCGCGCGGCATCGTGACCGGGCCGGATGGCAACATGTGGTTCACCGAGCAGGGCGCGAACGCCATCGGTCGCATGCAGACCAACGGCAATTATTTGGAATATCTTTTGACGAATATTGACGCGACTCCCGCTACCATCACTGTCGGGCCAGACAGCAATCTTTGGTTTATCGAATACAAGCTCAGCAAAATTGCCAAATTTAATCCTTACAATCCGACCAACAACCTGCGGCAGGTGATTTATCAGGAATACGGTCCGTTTGAAACCAGCACACGCTTCGGCGCGCCGGGAACGAACGCCGAATTGTATGACTTGACGAGCGGTCCGGATGGAAATCTTTGGTTCACCCAGGCGACTTACGGCGAGGTGGGCAAGCTGACCACGAACGGCGTGGCCACTTTATATACGGTTCCCTCAACCAATAGCCAGCCGCTCACCATCGTCACCGGGCCGGACGGCGCGATGTGGTTTACCGAATTCAATACGAATCAAATCGGGCGCATCACCACGGACGGAACCTCCATCAAAGAATTTACCATTCCCTTATATCCGGGCGCAGCCAACTTCCCGGAGCCCTATGACATCATTACCGGACCGGATGGAAATATGTGGTTCACCGAATATCTCGGCAGCGCTATCGCCCGTCTCACACTCAACGGCATCGTCACGATTTTTCCGACGCCCACGCCATTCTCGCTGCCCACCTATCTCGCCACCGGCGCCGGCACACCCGGCGGAGATTCCAATATTTATTTCGGCGAATTCGCCAGCGAGGGCAGCACGACCATTGATGACGCCATCGCCTTGTTATACGTCTCGCAATCGCTGAATTTCACGAATGGAAATCTCACCGGCTCGGGGACGTCCTTCAACGGTCTCCTCGGCACGTTCCAGAACTCCACCGCGATCAATACCGTGACCGTTTATTGGGGCGACGGCACCTTCAGCACCCTTGGCTTCAATAATGCCACCGCCAATAGCTCGACGACCATTACGAACATCGTCATCGCCAATTCCATGACGAACACCAACACGCTCACCGTGACCAATGTCACGCCCATCGCCACAAACGGAAACAACGGCACGTTTCAAATTTTTGCCAACCACGCCTATCGCAGTATGACGAATTATTCCATCGGCGTGCAGATCATTGATGCGCGCGGCGACTACATGGTGGCCACCAATCTGGTGGCGGCGCCAAGCGGCGGCATGGTGGCATTTCACATGAGCGGCACGAACATGGTGTTAACCTGGCCCGGCGCGAATTTCATCCTCCAATCAGCGCCGTCTCCCGCCGGTGCCTGGAACAATATTTCCGGCGCCACGAGCCCGTACACCAACGCCGTTTCCAGTTCGCCAAAATTTTTCCGGTTGAAAGCGTTCTAAGAGTACCGAATCCGTTGGGAGCGCGGGTCTGCGACTCGCATCAATTTCCGCAAAGATTGCCGCTTCCGACTGGCACATGTTTTGGCACACCCAAATCCTGTTTTGCTGTCCGATCGGCTCCGCTTGACTCGCTGCCGTTCGTAAATAGACTCTCCTCATGTATTTGAAAAATAATTCCGGCCATGCCTCGCAGCGCGCCGTTTCCCCGGCATGAGAAAACCTTCCGTCCTCATCATTTTTCTGACCGTTTTCATTGACCTGATCGGTTTCGGAATCGTCATTCCGTTGCTGCCGATCTACGCCAAAAATTTCGCGGCCACCGGCCTCGAGATCGGCGCGCTCATGTCCACCTTCTCGCTGATGCAATTCGTCTTTGCGCCCGTGCTGGGCCGCCTCTCGGATCGCATCGGCCGCCGGCCCGTGATCCTCACCAGCACCGCGGGCGCTTGCATTTCCTACGCGATTTTTGCCTGGGGTTCGGGTTTGCCCAGCCGCAACGGTCTCCTGGTTTTATTTCTCTCGCGCGCTTTCGCCGGCTTGTGTGGCGGCAACATCGGTGTGGCGCAGGCCTACATCGCCGACATCACCCCGCCCGAGCAGCGCTCGAAAAAAATGGGCCTCATCGGCATGGCGTTCGGGCTCGGGTTTATTCTCGGCCCATTCTTTGGCGCGAAAGCGCGGCAATATTTTGGCCCGGCCGGCCCGGGTTGGGTCGCTTCCTCGTTTTGTGCGATCAATTTTATTCTCGCGACCGTCATCCTGCCGGAAAGCCGCAAGCCCGGCTCCGAACATGTCGCGCCGCGCCCGCATCTCGATCAATGGCTTCACACTATGCAAAAGCCGAAAGTGGGTTTGTTGATCAGCGTGTTTTTTCTCGCGACCTTTTGCTTCACCTGTTTCGAAACCACACTCAGCCTGCTCGTGCTGCAAAAATTCGGCGTGGACCCCGAGACCACCGATGGCATCAAAGTCGCGGCGCATCTGTTCATGTTCGCGGGAATTGTCGGCGCGGTGTTCCAGGGCGGCGCGACCGGGCGATTGGTCAAGCTGCTCGGCGAACCAAAACTGGTTGCCGTCAGTTTATTGTGCGTCGCATTCAGCCTCGGCCCGATGCCTTTCGCGAACACCTGGACCCAAATCTATTTGCTGCTCGCCTTGCTCGCCATTGGCTCAAGCATGACGCGCCCGCCCGTGTTCGGCATGATTTCCAACCTCACCAGTTCCAATGAACAAGGCGCGACGATCGGCGTGGCGCAAAGCATGGGCAGCCTCGCGCGCATCCTTGGCCCGATTTTTGCCGCGACCCTTTTCGTCAAAAACCCCATCCTGCCGTACGCGTCCTGCGCCGTCGTCGCCTTGATCACTGCGCTGCTCGCGTGGGCGCAACTGCCGAAAAATTATCATCCGACTCATGCGGCCAAAGTCGAAACCGTGCCGGAAGCCTAAGCTCGCGAGCCTTCGTTTTGCTTTCGCGCAATTTTTTTCGCTGGTGTTGTTTGCCATGTTGGCCCTGCCATCGCGGGCCGAAACCAATCTTCGCTTTGAAGTGGGAATAAAAAAGGGCCTGGCCACCGCTCCGCAGAATGGCCGGCTTTTAGTCGTCCTCAGTCGAAATGAAAGCGATGAACTGTGGCCGACCTTGGATGATCCCGGAACTAACACGCCTTTCGTGCTGGCGCGCGACGTGACCAATTTTATCGCCGGCGCAACCGGTGTTCTCGACGGCAAATCAATCGCGTTTCCAATAGCAAATCTTTCCCAGCTTCCTGCGGGTGATTATTTTGTCCAGGCATTGCTCAGCGTGAACGAAGATTTGCGCAGCCCGGATGCACCCGGAAATTTTTACAGCGCGGCTCGAAAAACCCGTCTCGATCCAGCGCTCGGCGGCAAAGAGGTTTTGGAATTGTCGCGGCAGATTCCCGCTGAAAAATTGCCGCGCGACGCCAAGTTGGTGAAATTCATAAAAATCCCTTCACCATTGCTGAGCCAATTTTACGGCCGTCCGATCTACCTGCGCGCCGGAATTATTTTGCCGCGTGATTTCGCCCGCGAGCCGCATCGCAAATATCCCCTTTGGGTTCGCATCGGCGGATGGGGCGCGCGTTACACGTCGGTGAACAAATTGATGGGCGATGAATCCGAGTTCAGGGCAAACTGGCTCGCGGACAAAACCCCCCGCATGATTCTTTTGCAGTTGGATGGCGCCGGGCCGCTGGGCGACCCGTATCAAGTCAACTCCGCGAACAACGGGCCTTACGGCGACGCCATCACGCAGGAATTGATTCCGTACGTGGAAAAAATGTTTCGCGGCATCGGCAAACCCCGCGCGCGAACACTCTCGGGATTGTCCACCGGCGGATGGGTGTCGCTCGCGCTGCAAATTTTTTATCCCGATTATTTCAACGGCACTTGGACGTTTTGCCCCGACCCAGTGGATTTTCGCGCGTTTGAATTGGTCAATATTTACGAGGACGATAATGCCTATGTGAACCAATTTGGAAACGAGCGGCCCAGTGACCGTACTGTGCTGGGTGACGTGCGCCTGACCATGCGGCGTGAAGTGCGAATGGAGAATATTCTTGGCGCGGGAGACAGTTGGACGATGTCCGGCAAACAATGGGGCACGTGGAATGCCACTTTCGGCCCGCGCGGTGCGGACGACCGACCATCCGTTTTATGGGATCCGCAGACCGGCATAATCAATCACACCGTGGCCGAACAATGGAAAAAATATGACCTGCGTTTGGTGCTCGAAAAAAATTGGGCGACGCTGGGCCCGAAACTCCAAGGCAAACTTCACATCTCCGTCGGCGACGCCGACAATTATTTTTTGAACAACGCCGTGCATCTTCTCGACCAATTTCTTTCGCAAGCCGATCCCCCGTTTCGTGGCCGGATTATTTACGGGCCGGGCAAAGGTCATGCGTGGATGGACATCACGACTTCACAAATGATGCGCGAAATGGAAGCGGCAACCGGCGGCCCGCGAGGCAACTAATTGTTTCGCGCCGCAAATCAGCCGCGCATTTCCTCGGGATCGAGTCCCACGCTACGACACCACTCGGCATAAGCGAATGGAGAAATCTCCGAAGGCTTGATTTCACTGCGTCCGCCCCAAAAGACATTGGTATAGCTGAGCGGAATGCCAATGCTGCGCAAATGCTCGTCAATCGCCGCTTTGTGTTGCAGCACCAATTCGCGGTCCGTGCCGTGCGCGACGCCCATGATATTGACGTTGCGAAATTCCGTCCCCCCTTCGCGCCAGTAAGCGTGAGTGAGAATGTGATGACGTCCGACTTCGCGCCCGGCTTCAATCTCGCGCCCCGCAGGCACGGCCCAATGAAACAGCGCATTGAAACGCGTAACGCGCTCTCCACTGGCGAGCGGCTTGACGTGTTCCAAAAAAGTTGAGAAGCGGCCAATGACCTTGCGGCGATTCAAGTCGTCCGCGATCTTGCAAAATTCCTCGAGCGAAACTTCGGCTTCGTCGGCGCGCGCCTGCCAGATGTTTTCGACAATTTCCTCGGGATCGAATTCGCGCTTCAAGGCGGTGAGCACGCGCCACTCGGATTCGTTCAACTTCACGACGTTGACATCCATGACCTCGGCAAGTTCGTCGGCCTTGCTGCCCGGCGACATCCCGCGGCGGCGGATGTGGCCGACGCCGAGCGCGAAAAGTCGCTTGGCCGGCATAAGAAGAAAATGTTCCGCGCCGATTTTTTGCGCCAGAAATTCCCCATGCTTTTGCATCGAAAAACCCTGCGGCACTTTCAACGTCGTCCAAAGTTTGTAATTGGAACCGGGCGTCGCGGGATCGGCGGAGCGGAGGACGACGTGGCCGGAAAAGGGATCATTCTGAAACAAGTAATCGAATCCCGCATCGAGTTTTTCAGCGGGAACCTGCCACGCAACCAGCGCGCCCGGAGCGAGATTGGTCGCCATCAACGTCTGGCGGACGCGGCGAATGATGCCGGCCTTGACCATCGCCTGAATGCGTTCGATGACAATCGGAACCTCGACGCCCGACAAACGGGAAATTTCACCGAACGGATCGCGCTGGAAACCTTGGAGCTTGTCTTCGGAAACAGCAAGAATGCGGGCATTGATGGGATCGCCAATCTCAACGGGCACGGTAGTTAAATTCATTCAGCCATCAATATAACAGAACGGAAAAACTTTCCAATAATGGAATTGGCACGCAGAGAGCCGCACTTTGCGCATTGAGCCTTGCGCAAATTGGTGGCATGTTCCGGCAATGGACAAGCCGCCAGTCATGCACTCGCTTACGCGCGCTGAATTGAAAGATTTGCAGGCCGCCAAATCGTTGCTTGAACATCCGGGCTTCACAATTCGCATGGCAAATCTCCTCGGCGGTCCGGTCGAAAAAGGTTTCGCGTTGCTGCCCGCCGGTTGGTCGAACATCGTCAACCGCGCGACGAAATCGGCATTGATGAAATCGCTGCAAGTGGCTGTCGCGAGCCTCGGCAATCGCAAGCCGCGCAAGTCGCGGGAGAAACTTCACAAGCTATTGATCGGCGCGTCGGGCGGAATCGGCGGTGCGTTCGGCCTCGCGGCGTTGCCGGTCGAGTTGCCGGTATCCACCGCGATCATGTTGCGCTCCATCGCCGACATCGCGCGCAGTGAAGGTCATGATATTTCGCAACTTCAAACCCGGCTTGAATGCCTGGAAGTTTTTGCGCTCGGCGGACGCACTTCAAGCGACAACGCCGCCGACAGTGTCTATTGGATGACGCGTGCAGCATTGACCAAATCCGTGGCGGACGCCGCAAATTATCTCGTGGAAAAAGGCACGGTGGACGCGGCAGCCCCAGCGCTCATTCGCCTCGTCAATGCCATCGCGTCCCGCTTTGGCGTGGTGGTATCCGAAGAACTCGCGGCGAAGGCGGTCCCAGTGATCGGCGCGGCGGGTGGCGGACTGGTGAACGTGCTGTTCATAGATCACTTTCAGGACATGGCGCGTGGTCATTTCATCGTGAAACGGCTGGAAGCGATTCACGGTATCGAAAAAATCCGCGCGGTGTATGAAGACTTGCCCACGTAAATAAAAACGGCGCGCCGTTGTGCACGACGCGCCGTGTCGAAAATAGTTTCTTACGAAGCGTAGAGGCGGGCGACTTCCGGCCAATTCACCACGTTCCAAAACGCCTTCAAATAATCCGGGCGCTTGTTCTGGTATTTCAAATAATAGGCATGTTCCCAGACATCGCAGCCAAGAATGGGTTTGCCTTCGCAAGTGGCGATGGTTTTGCCCATGACCGGATTGTCCTGGTTCGCGGTCGTGGCGATCTCAAGTTTGCCGCCGTTGACGACCAGCCAAACCCAGCCGCTGCCGAAACGGGAAGCGCCCGCGGCTTCAAACTTTTGCTTGAACACCTCGAGGCTGCCAAAAGCGGCGTTGATGTCATCGGCCAATTTTCCCGTCGGCGCGCCACCGGCGTGCGGGGCGAGCATCTTCCAGAACAGCGAGTGATTAAAATGGCCGCCGCCGTTGTTGCGCACCGCGGCGCGGATATCATCGGGGACATTGTCGAGCGCGGAAATGAGTTGCTCGACGGTCTTGCTTTCGAGACCGGGTTTGCCGGCGATCGCCTTGTTCAAATTGGTGACATAAGCATTGTGATGCTTGTCGTGATGGATTTCCATCGTCGCAGCGTCAATGTGCGGTTCGAGCGCATTGTTCGCATAAGGCAGAGGAGGTAGTTCGTAGGCCATATTATCTATAGTTTGGTTGTTTTGATCCGTAATGAATTAACAAGGTGAGACTGTTGTTAATGCAAAGACAGCATAGCCGAGAAGGCCAGTTCTCACAAGGGCATTTGATTTTCAATTTTGTACGAGCTTTTAGTGAAGGTGAAACGGCCATTAAAATTGTTATTTAATAGACCCGGCGCGATAATTTCCGCGAGGAACAAATCTCAAAAAATTTCGCTGCTCAGCTTTCACGCCCAATTTAATTCCTGCAAAGCCTGAACAAGTTCCGGTCTCATAATCCACTCGTAATGCCCGTTCTCATTATGCAGCATTTCCTCGTTGCCATAAGCCAGCGTACGCCACCAGTGGCGCTCACCTGACTTGACGGGCTTAGGCGCGTAATGGAGTACATCGGCGACGTGGTGAGCCAAAATGCCATACTGCATGTTAGCGGAAGAATAATTTGGATAGCCAACTTCCTCTGCGAGCTTGGACGCAGTAATGGTGTGTCTAGGGGCTTGGCAATGGGCTCTAAGCATTTTTGCAAAGGGAATCATATCAGGAACTTTGTCACGGACAGCGCGCAACGCCTCTTTGAATTGTTCCGACCCGGCTATTGGCGATGGGTCATCAAATTCAGTATATGGCATATCAAAATAGAACCACGCTGGTATAAAAAACACCAGCAACAAACTAATACTGAACAATTTTGGGTTGGATAGTGAATGAAGATGGGGATTCGGCGATCATAGTCCGCCGCTACAGGGGAGGTTTAATTCCCAGCAAACTCTACGAAATTTTTTAATAATTGCAGTCCGACCGCCTGGCTTTTCTCGGGATGAAATTGCGTGGCGAAAACATTATCGCGGCAAACGGCGGATGCGAACGTCTGCCCGTGAGTCGTGCGCGTGGCGATGATGCTTGAGTCCGTCGGTTGCGGGAAAAAACTGTGGACAAAATAGACATGACTGCCTGAGCGAATGCCCTTGAACAAGGGACAATCCGGTTGCGCAATCTCGATCTGGTTCCAGCCAATCTGCGGAATCTTCAAGCCGGATTGCTCGGTGAAACGCACAACCTTCCCGCCGAAAATTCCCATGCCCGCAGCGCAACTGTTGAACTCCTCGCTCTTCTCAAACAACGCCTGATAGCCGACACAGATTCCGAGAAAGGGCCGCCCGCTCTGGATAAATTCACGCGAAGCCTCGAGCATTTCCTGGCGCTGAAGCGCGTTGAGGCAATCGTCGAACGCGCCCACTCCCGGCAGCACCACCGCGCGCGCATCTTTTAATTGTTCCGGACGCTGCACGACGTGGACATCGCCGCCCACTTTCAAAAGGGCCTTTTGCACGCTGCGCAAGTTGCCGGAACCGTAGTCAATCAGAGCAATCACGGACGCAGAGTAATTTCAGTCGCGCCCAATTTCAACCTGTGATTGCCAACTCGCGCTCCGTCTTGAGCCGCAACTGGCCGCAGGCGGCGTCAATGTCGTGGCCTTTCTCGCGGCGCAAAGTGGCGGTCACATCGCGCGCTTCGAGCGCGGCCAAAAATTCTTCCTGCACGGTTTCGCTGGGACGCTGCCAGTCGAGGTCTTCAACTTTGTTATACGGAATCAAATTCACTTTCGCATGAAGGCGATGCGCGAGTTCGCCGAGCGGTTTCGTTTGGTCCAAGCCATCGTTCACTCCCGCGATGAGAATATATTCCAACGTGATCATGCGCTCTTTTTTTTGCTGATAATACTCGCAAGCAGCAGTCAACTCAGTCAAAGGATACTTGCGATTGACCGGCATGATTTTATTGCGCGTCTCATCAGTGGCGCCGTGAAGGGAAATCGCGAGGCGAAATTGCAACGGCTCATCCGCGAGCTTGCGAATCTGTGGCACGAGTCCGCTCGTTGAAATAGTGATCTTGCGCGCACCGATGCCGCCGCCCCACGGCGCATTGAGGATGCGCAAGGCCGCGAGCAGATTGTCGTAATTCGCCAGTGGTTCGCCCATGCCCATGATGACAAGATTATTGACGAGGCGTTCAGCCGGCGGCGCTTCCGCGTTTTTTAATTTTGCATTTTTAATTTTTAATTCTTCCGCCTGATGCCAGCGTTCCGTCGCGAGAACTTGTTCAACAATTTCGTACACCTGCAAGTTGCGCTTCCACCCTTCGAGTCCGCTCGCGCAAAATTTGCAGCCGTACGCGCAGCCGACTTGCGTCGAGACACAAAGCGTATGGCGGTCGCTCGCTTCGCCGTAAAGCGCGGGATTCGCGGGGATGAGCACGCTCTCGATCAGCGATTGATCGTGGAGACGCCAGAGAAATTTTTGCGTGGTGTCGCGCGAACCTTGTTTGCGGACCAGTTCGAGCGTGTTGAGCGAATATTCTTTTCGCAACAAGTCGCGCAAGGCTTTGGGCAGATTCGTCATCGCATCCCAACTCGTGACGCGATGGACGTAAAGCCATTCGAGCAGTTGCGCGACGCGATAGGCGGGCTGCTTCCAGTCCGCGAAACGCGCGCGCAAACCGTCGGCGCTAATGGATTTGATGTCGGTCACCACGAACCAACTTAACCCAATTAAGAAATCAGGAAAGACGAAAGCGCGACAACTTGCTTATCCGCCGATTGAACACGGATGAAACACTGATTTAAAAACAGATTGGAATGACCAAATATCTTTTCTAGCGGTGTTCAATCCGTGTTTCATCCGTGGCTAACCTATTTCACGAGATAATATTTCTCGGTATATTCCTTGACCATGCGGCGGGTGCTGTATTGCGGAACCAGCGTGGCCATCGCGCGGCGGATCATTTGAATCCACTTGCGCGGAAGGCCCTCGGCATCGCGGTCGAAGAAGGTTGGAATGACCTGCTCGGTGAGCGCGGAATAAAGATTCGCGCTGTCCACGCGGTCCTGCTCGGCGACGGAATCAGAATTCGAATCCGTGCCGATGGCAAAACCATTCGTGCCGTCGTAGCCTTCGCGCCACCAGCCATCGAGGATGCTCAAATTCAGGCAGCCGTGACAGCCCGCTTTCATGCCGCTGGTGCCCGAAGCTTCAAGTGGCCGTCGCGGATTGTTCAGCCAAATATCGCAGCCCGAAACCATCTGGCGCGCGACGTGCACATCATAGTTTTCGATGAACACCAGATGCCCCTGCATATCGCTGAATTTGCTGAGGTGAATAATATGCTGGATGAAACGCTTGCCATCGTCATCGCGCGGATGCGCCTTACCCGCGAAGATGAATTGAATCGGACGCTGGCGGTCGCGCGCGAGCTTCACGATATTTTCGAGTTGCTGGAAAATCAGCGGCGCGCGTTTGTAAGTCGCGAACCGGCGCGCGAAACCGATGGTGAGCGCGTCGGCATTGAGCAGTTGATCAAGTGCAATGAAATCGCCTTGCGCATTGCGTTGGCCCTGAATGGCGAGCCGGCGCCGGGTGAATTCGATCAGTTCGCGGCGGAGGCGATAACGCAACGCCCAAAGTTCTTCATCGGAAATAAATGTCGGATCGAGAAGTTTTTTCCACAATTCCGGTGAATTGATCGCCTTGTCCCAACTCGTGTCCGCATTTCCCTGCCAGAAACGCGTGGTATCACCCGAGCCACTTTCAGCGCCGCCCGCCGCGGTTTGGCTGAGCTTGCTTCTCCAGAAACGCCGCACCGGACCTTTCATCCAGCCGAGCAAATGAATGCCGTTGGTGATATGGCCGATCGGAACCTGCTCAACGGGCACGTTCGGATAAAGCGGCTGCCACATGTGGCGGCTGACTTCGCCGTGCAACTCGCTCACGCCGTTCGCGGCGCGAGAGGCTTTCAACGCGAGCACCGTCATGCAAAACGGTTCGTGTTCGTCCTTGGGATTCACGCGGCCGAGCGCAAGCAAATCCTTCATAGGCAGCTTGAGCATGCTTGCGTATTTATGCAGCGCGTAATCCATCAAGTCTGGCGTGAAGCGATCATGCCCCGCCTCGACCGGCGTGTGCGTGGTGAAGATACATTGCTTGCGCGTCTCGGCGAGGGCGTCCGCGGCGCTTTTGCCTTCGGCCATTTTTTCGCGCATCAATTCCAGAGTAAGAAATGCCGCATGGCCTTCGTTCATGTGATACACCGCCGGCTGCAAACCCAGCGCGCGCAAAAGACGGATGCCGCCGATGCCGAGCAAAATTTCCTGCATGATGCGCGTGGTACTGTCGCCGCCGTAAACGCGCAAGGTCAGGTCCTTGAAATGCTGCGGATTTTCCGGGCGGTTGGTGTCGAGCAAATACACCGGATTGCGCCCCACGTTCACGCGCCACACCTGGAAGAACACCTGCGTCATCGTGATATCCACCGTGAGCAGGAGCGGTTCACCCTTGGCATCGAGCACGGGCTCGATCGGAAGATTTTTCGGATTGAGCAGCGTGTAATATTCCGTCTGCCAGTTGTCCTGGTTGATGGCTTGCTGGAAATAACCTTCGCGATAAAACAAACTGATGCCCGTAAAACCCAGGCCCAGGTCGCTGGCCGATTTAGCATGGTCACCGGCAAGGATGCCGAGACCGCCGGCGGCGATGGGAAGCGTTTCGTGAAAACCGAATTCCGCGGAAAAATAGGCGACCGGATTTTTTAACAGGCTGGGCGCGTGCTGCTGCGCCCAGGTGTTTTGGTCGTTCATGTAGGCATTGAAATTATCCAGCACCCGGCGGACGCGTCCGCAGAAATCGGCTTCCTGAAGCCGGACGCGCAATTCGTAAACCGAAACTTCGCGCAAGACGGCGACGGCATTGTGATAGAGATTTTGCCAACTGCGCGGCGACAATTCCTGGAACAGTTCCTGTGCTTCCTGGTCCCAGGTCCACCAGATATTATGGGCTAGTTTGTTCAGTCCCACGACCAACTCGTTCAGCTCGGCAGGCGTAAGCGGGGTTTTGCTCATAGGTTTTCAAGTTCAACGATTTCAGGTTCAAGTTCAATTCAAGTGGCGTTGCGCCCTCACAACCGACCATTAAAAGCTAGTTACGCGATGGAAGCTCCGCAAACAAAATCCATCGCGCGAGTGAGATTTGTTTTCGCGCGCGGCGGCCTTGTGGTAACTTGCGCACGCGTTTGTGAAAAAATACTGGCACGTCCTCAACATCGGCATACAGAACAACCTGACCTATCGGGTGAATTTTCTGTTTCGCACCGTGTTCGGCTTCGTGCCGCTGCTGGCCACGATTTATCTCTGGCGCGCGGTCTATGCCAGCAAACCCGCGGGCGCGGACGTGGGCGCTTATTCGTTGGCGGAAATGACGTCCTATTATCTCATCATCACCGTCGTAGATGCGCTCACGGCGGTCAGCGAGGACGACTGGCAAATCGCCGCCGACATCAAGGATGGCAACATCAGCCAATTCCTGGTCAAACCGATCAATTACCTCAATTACCGCCTGTGCCTGTTTTTTTCGAGCCGGCTCATCTACATGATGGTCGCGGCAATTCCGCTGGGAATTTTTATTTTTTGCCTCCGAAAATATTTCGTGCTGCCAGCCGAGCCGGCCAATGTGTTCTGTTTTTTCCTGTCGGTCGGCTTGACCGGGCTGCTGCAATTTTTCACCTCGTACGCGATGGCGATGCTGGCGTTTTGGGTGCTCGAAGTCTCAACCTTCATTTTCATCCTGTTCGCGTTTGAATACATCGCGAGCGGACATTTGTTTCCGCTGGATATTTTGCCGGTGGGTTTGCAACACGTCCTCGCCTTCACGCCGTTTCCGTATCAAATGTATTTTCCCGTGAGTATATATATGGGACGCATCACCGGCGATGCCCTCGTGCGCGGCTTGATCATCCAATTTGGCTGGGTGGTGCTGGCGTATTTGATCGCGCGCGTCGCGTGGTATCGCGGCATCCGGCATTACTCGGCGGTGGGCGGTTGAACAATGGATGAGCATGGCGAACGACGAAACAAAGGTAGCGCAGATGGAAGCGAATTCGCTGGGGCGATATTTGGGCATCTACGGCGCGCTCTGGAAAAACTCCGTCGCTCGCGAGATGAGTTTCAAATCGAATTTTCTCCTCTGGCTGCTTGTGGAATTTCTTTGGTTCGGCCTGCAACTCAGTTTCATCGGCGTGATTTTTTTGCACACGGAAAATATCGGCACCTGGACGAAATGGGAAGTCGTGCTGCTCGTCGGCGCAAGCCATTTCATCCAGCAGATTTTTCAATCGTTCTTTCTCGTGAACTGCACGAACCTTTCCGAGATGGTGCGGACGGGCAAGCTGGATTTTCTTTTGCTGCTGCCGGTGAACCCGCGCTTCATCATTTCCTTGCGGCAAGTGGACCTCGGCGGATTCGTTAATGCCACCTCAGCCGTTGCGATCATGGTGTTTTGCCTGCACAAACTCCATGTCGTCCCCGGCGCGATGCAGATTGCCAGTTTTCTGCTGCTGTGCATTGCGGGAATCTTGATTCATTATTCGCTCATGTTCCTGCTGGCGGGGCTGAGTTTTTGGACGGTGCGCGCGCAGGGAATCGTCTGGGGCTATTACAATTTATTCAACATCGCGCGCATGCCGGACGAGGCCTTCGGCGGATTGTTCAAGGCGTTTTTCACCTTCGCGATTCCCATGCTTTTGGTTTCAAACGTGCCGGTACGCGTGCTGCTGGAAAAAATCAGTTCGCCAAAGCCGATGCTCTTGCTGGTGGCGATGTGCGGAGTATGCTGGTGCGTATCAGAGTGGGGCTGGCGTCAATCCATCAAACGATATACGAGCGCGAGTTCGTGACGGATTTTTAACCGCGGAGACACGGAGGCGCGGAGAAAAGCGAGGGAATACTAGCTCTTTTTCTTCCCAAAAATCAGTGTTTCTTCCGTGTTCAATCCGTGGCTAAAAATTATTTCGGCTTCATCTGCGGAAACAAGATGACATCGCGGATACTTTCCTGACCGAGCAACATCATGCAGAGGCGGTCTATGCCCATGCCCATGCCTCCCGCGGGAGGCATGCCGTGTTCGAGAGCAACAAGAAAATCTTCATCGAGTTTTTGCTGCTCGCCGCCGGCCTGATGCTCGAGGCGTTCACGCTGTTCGACGGGGTCGTTCTGTTCAGAATACGCGGGCGCAACTTCCTGGCCATTGATGCAGCATTCAAAAACTTCCACCGTGCTCGGATCGTCAGGCGAAAGTTTCGCGAGTGGCACGAGTTCCTTGGGCAAGTGCGTGACGAACGTCGGCTGGATCAAAGTCGGCTCAATAAGTTTTTCAAAGATCGCGCCGGTAACTTCAAAGTCTTCGTATTCTTTTCCGATCTCCGCGCCAAGGGTAACGGCGCGTTCTTTGCGGGCTTCGGGAGAAATCTCAAACCAATCGGCCCCCGCTTTTTCGCGCACGAGGTCTTTGTATCTTACTCTACGCCAAGGTCTTTTAAGATCGATTTTTTTGGACTTTGATAGCGCATCAAATCTATTAATGGCATTTTTATAATTATTTGATATTTGGTCGAAAGACTTTAATGACCATTCGGTCAGTTTCCAGTTTAATGAATCCGCAATTATGAAGTATTGCGCTCGTATTTGCTCACTTAAATATACATTTGCCCGTTGAACCCAATCATTGAATGGTTCTTCTCGAGATTGTGCAATAATGTCTTTCAACCATTCTCGTAGTTCTGTTAAAGCTCCTAAGTGCGAAGATTCAACCCCTTTAGAATTTGTTTCTGTCGCGAATTTATCTAGGTTGTTAAGAAGCGTCTGAAGGATTCCGATAGCTTCAGATTTGTCTGCGTGTAAGATTATCAATGTTCCAAGGGCTTTTTCCGCGACATGTGTCACTAACGACTCTACCAGCTCCATCATCGTCTCGTAATCGCCGTAAGCCTGATACGCCTCGAGCATGGTAAACTCGGGATTGTGTTTGCGCGAGAGGCCTTCGTTGCGAAAGTTTTTGCCGATCTCAAAAATCTTATCAATGCCGCCGACGAGCAGGCGTTTGTGATAAAGCTCAATGGCGATGCGCAAATAAAAATTGCAGTTGAGCGCGTTGTGCTTCGTGACGAACGGCGCCGCCGCCGCGCCGCCGGGGATGTTTTGCATCATGGGCGTCTCGACTTCGACATAACCGCGCGAATGGAAAAAATTGCGGATCTCCCGCACGACGGCGCTGCGTTTAAGAAACGTATTCTTAACTTCCTCGTTCGCCATCAGGTCGAGATAACGCTGGCGATAGCGAATCTCGGTGTCTTCAAGCCCATGCCATTTGCCGGGCGGCGGGCGCAAAGCTTTCGCGAGAATAACAAACGACGCCATCTTAACCGAAGGCTCGCCGGTCTTCGTGGTAAACATCGTGCCGATGACGCCGATGAAATCGCCAAGGTCGAGGTGTTTGAAAATGTCGAATTGCTCATCGCCCAGCGCCTGTTTTTGCGCATAGACCTGCACACGACCGCTTTGGTCGCGAACGTCAATGAAGATGCTCTTGCCCATTTCGCGGTGCGCAGTGATGCGCCCGGCAATGGCGACCTCGCGGTTCTCGACGTAGTTGGAGCGGGCGCCATCGCAGGTTTCGGTCGGGGTAAATTTATTGGCGAAAGGGTTGATGCCCTTCGCTTGCAGCGCGGCGAGCTTGGCCTTGCGCTGTTCGATCAATGAGTTCGTTTCGTCCATAAGGATACGCACATGAAACACGGACACGCCGCGGATGTCCAAGATTTTGATGCATTAATATATGGGGCGGACAGCGACAAAATATTTTTGCCTGTTGTCAGTGGCGGGAGAGCGTTGTATGAGAAGCGTATGGGCGATGGGCGAACATTTCGGATCGGTGTGCTGGGTTCAGGCAAAGGCTCGAACTTTGTGGCTATCGCGGACGCGTGCGCGGCGGGCGCGATTCCCGCGGAAGTGGCGGTCGTGATCAGCGACGTGGCGGACGCCTTGATCCTCGAACGCGCGCGCGAACGGCAGCTTCCCGCGCAATTTATTTCGCCGGGGAAATTTCGCACGAAACTGGATGAAGACGCGGAGAAGGCATTTATCGGCGCGTTGCAATCGGCGCAAGTGGATTTGGTTGTGCTCGCGGGATTCATGCGGATACTCAAGGGCGAATTTTTACGGGCGTTTGCGCAACGGGTGGTGAATATTCATCCGGCGCTGCTGCCGTCGTTTCCCGGGCTCGAAGCGTGGAAACAGGCGCTCGATTATGGGGTGAAAGTCACCGGCGTGACCGTGCATCTCGTGGATCAGGGCGTGGACACCGGGCCGATTCTCGCCCAGCAAACCGTCCCCGTGCTGGATGGCGACACCCCGGCGACGCTGCACGCGCGCATCCAGGAGGCAGAGCGGACGTTGTACCCAAAAACGATTGCGGCATTGGCGCGGGGACAGGTGACCGTTCAGGGACGTCGGACGATTGGAGTCAGTTAAAAATTAAAATAACGGAAAGATTTGCATCCAAAATGATCGAAGAGGCGTTACGTCTGCGTTGACTAAACCAGCGCATTTTTACGAGCCGAAAAAATTTTGATTGGGATGGCCGGTTGACATTCGGCCTTTTTTACGCCAGTTTCCCACACTCAAATAAATAGGGTTGGAAGGGAAAGCCGGTTCGGAAGCATGCGCGGAAGATTTTAAAAAATGGGAAAAGCATTGATCATAGCGGAAAAACCCTCGGTCGCCAGCGACATCGCCAAGGCGTTGGGAGGTTTTAAGAAATCGGAAGATTTCTTCGAGAGCGACCGTTATGTGGTGTCTTCCGCCGTGGGCCATCTACTGCAACTGTCCGTGCCGGACGAATTCGAAGTGAAGCGCGGCAAGTGGACCTTCGCGAACCTGCCCGTCATCCCGCCGCACTTTGATCTCAAGCCCATCGAGAAAACCGAGTCGCGGTTGAAGGTGCTCACGAAGCTCATCAAGCGCAAAGATATTGACTCACTCATCAACGCTTGCGACGCCGGGCGCGAAGGCGAATTGATTTTTCGTTACATCATCCAGCACGCGCACGTGGAAAAACCGATCCAGCGCCTGTGGCTGCAATCCATGACTCCGGCGGCGATCCGCGACGGCTTTGAGCATCTGCGCACAGACGCGGACATGATTCCGCTGGCGGATGCGGCGACGTGCCGCTCGGAATCGGATTGGCTGATTGGCATCAACGGCACGCGCGCCATGACGGCGTTCAATTCAAAGACTGGCGGCTTTCATCTGACGACGGTGGGCCGGGTGCAGACGCCGACGCTGGCGATTTTGGTTGAGCGCGAGGAGAAGATCAAAAAATTTGTCGCGCGCGATTTCTGGGAAATCCACGGAACCTTCGGCGCGAAGGCCGGGCAATATGCCGGACGCTGGTTCGACGAAAAATTTTCACGCGAGAAAAAAGAAGGTGATGAACATCAGCGCGCCGAACGCCTCTGGAACAAAAATGCCGCCGATGCCATTCGTGAAAAATGCCTCGGGAAACCGGGCATCGTCACCGAGGAAAGCAAACCCGCGACGCAGCTTTCGCCATTATTATATGACCTGACCAGTTTGCAGCGCGAGGCAAACGGTCGTTTCGGCTATTCCGCAAAGAACACGCTCGGCTTGGCCCAAGCACTTTACGAAAAGCACAAAGTCCTGACCTATCCCAGAACGGATTCGCGCGCGTTGCCGGAAGATTACGTAGCGACCGTTAAGAAAACGATGGCCACGCTGGCGGATGCCACCGGCTACAGTACGTTCGCCGACCAGATTTTGAAGTCCGACTGGGTCAGGCCGAACAAGCGCATATTTAATAATGCAAAAGTGTCGGACCATTTTGCGATTATCCCCATCGGACCGCCGCCGAAGAATTTGACCGAGCCTGAACAGAAACTTTACGACCTGGTCACGAAACGGTTTCTCGCGGTGTTTTATCCGGCGGCAGAATTTTTGGTCACGACGCGCATCACCCGTGTTGAGAGTGAGCCATTCAAGACTGAAGGCCGCGTGATGGTCAATGCCGGCTGGATGACCGTCTATGGTCGCGACGCGGAAACCGACGAAACACCGACGCTCGTGGCCGTCGAGGCGAACGAATCGGTGAAGACCGAGAACATCGAAGTCCAGGGGCAGCAGACCAAACCCCCGGCGCGCTTCTCGGAAGCGACGTTGCTCGGCGCGATGGAAGGCGCGGGCAAATTGATTGAGGACGAGGAGTTGCGCGAGGCGATGATCGAGAAAGGCCTCGGCACGCCCGCGACGCGCTCGACGATCATCGAAGGTTTGATTTACGAGAAATATGTTTTGCGCAACGGCCGCGAATTGCAGCCGACCGCGAAAGCGTTCTCGATCATCACGCTCTTGCGCGGATTGCAGATCCCGCAGTTGTGCTCGCCGGAATTGACGGGCGAATGGGAATTCAAATTGAACCTGATGGCGCGCGGCAAAATGAAGCGCGATCAGTTCATGCAGGAAATCGCCGATGCGACGCGGGACATCGTGGCGAAAGCCAAGAGCCACGAGAGCGACACCGTGCCGGGCGATTACGGCAAGCTGAATGTGCCGTGCCCGAAATGCGGCGGCGAGATTCTGGAAAATTATAAAAAATTCCAGTGCCAGAAATGTGATTTTGCGCTTTGGAAAATCGTCGCGGGGCGGCAGTTGGAAATTTCTGAAGTTGAAGAACTGATCAAGCTCGGCAAGGTGGGCCCGTTGCAGGGTTTCCGCAGCAAGCAGGGTTTTCCCTTCGCGGCGATCATCAAAATGGGGCCGGAATTCAAACCGGAATTCGATTTCGGCAACGACCAGTCGAAGGATGGCGAGGCCGCCGCGCCGGTGGATTTCACGGGCAAGGAGCCGCTGGGCAAATGTCCGAAGTGCGGCTCGCGCGTGTTCGACACCGGCATGAAATATGTCTGCGAGAAGGCCGTTGGCCCGGACAAGACCTGCACCTTCACGACCGGGAAAATTATTTTGCAGCAGACCATTGAACCCGCGCAGGTGGTGAAATTATTGACCGAAGGCAAGACGGATTTGTTGAAAGGTTTCGTCTCGAAGAAAAATAATCGCAAATTCGAGGCGCGGCTAATCTTGAAGGATGGCGGGACGGCCTTTGAATTTGCGCCGCGTGAAAAGAAGGGCAAAGGCAAAGATGGCGCGCCGAAGGAGCCGATGCCGAAAATTGATTTCACCGGCAAAGAAGTCGTCGGCAAATGTCCCAAGTGCGGCGGGCGAGTATTCGATACGGAAGAGGGTTACATCTGCGAGAATTCGCAACTCGACGCTAAGCCGTGCAAGTTCAAGAAGATCAGCAAGGAACTTTTGCAGCAGCCGATTGACCACGCGCAGGCGGAAAAATTACTGGCGAATGGCAAGACGGATTTGCTCGAAAAATTTATTTCCAAGGCCGGGCGTCCGTTCCCCGCGTATCTGGTGATGGATAAAACCGGCAAAGTTTCGTTCGAGTTTCCGCCGCGCGAGGGCGAGGGCTGACGCGCGCCGCCGCTTTACTTCTGAGCGTGAAAGCGGAACCTCAATCAAATCCTCCGGCGGTTGACCAGGGAATCCAAAAATTCCTGGCGCACCTCGCGACGGACCGCGGCGCTTCGATTTACACCCAACGCAATTACCGGCAGGCGTTGGTGGAATTCCAGCGGTGGCTTCGCGAAGAGCGGCAGCAGTCGCCGGACTGGAGCGCGTTGCAGCGGGATGATTTTCGCGGCTACGTGCGGTTCCTCGGACGAGGCAAACTCAGTCGCGCGGCGATCCAACTGCGATTTTGTGCGTTAAGGACGTTTTATAAATTTCTCATCCGGCATGGTGCCGTGAAGGCATCGCCAATCAAAAATCTTTCACTGCCAAAACTCGAGAAACGGCTGCCGAAATTTTTGACCGCCCAGCAAATGCTCGACTTGTTGGGCGCGCCATTGAAAGTTTTGGAGCAACCGAAAAAAAAAGGAGCAGGGCGTCCGATTGCCGCAAGCGCGTGTTATCGCGACGTGGCGATTTTGGAGACGATTTATTCGTGCGGTTTGCGCATCAGCGAATTGTGCGGGCTGAAAGCGTCGGACGTGGACTGGAACGAGCAGTCGGTACGCGTGATGGGGAAGGGGAAGAAGGAGCGGACCTCGCCCATCGGCGAACCGGCACTGACGGCGATAAAAAATTATTGGAGGCTGCTGGAGCAAGCGCCGGCGGGAGACGCGCCGGTGTTCGTCGCGGAAACCAGCGCGGCGGGAAAACTGTCACCGCGAATTTTGCAGACACGTTTGAAAAAATATCTGGCGATGGCAGGGCTCGATCCCAAGCTCACGCCCCACAAGTTGCGCCACAGTTACGCAACGCATCTGCTCGACGCGGGCGCAGATTTGCGGAGCGTTCAGGAGTTGCTCGGCCATGCGCATCTCGTGACTACGCAAGTCTATACGCACCTGACGACGGAGCGGTTGAAGCGAGCGTACGACGAGGCGCACCCGCGGGCCTGATTAAAGTTTTAACCGCAGGCTGCCGATATACGCATGAACAGGCGCAGCATCCAATTTTTGATTGCTTTGTCGGATGGCAATATGAACTATGGATTTAGCCAACTGAATGTTGCGACCTTTTCGCAAATGCCTGGCGCAGACCGTATCCATGAACAAACGGAAGAAAAAAATAAAATTGTTATTGGCGGATGATCATCCCGTGGTGCGGAAAGGAATACGCTCGTGGCTCTCGGGTGTTGAATATCTTGAAGTGATAGATGAAGCGGTCAACGGGCTCGAAGCCGTGGCCAAGGTCAAGGAGCTTTCGCCGGACGTCGTCTTGATGGACGTGGACATGCCGAAGTTGAACGGCTTGGAAGCGACAAAACAGATTCGCAAGGAATTTCCGGGCACGCGCGTCTTGATTCTCTCGATGCACACGAACAAAAGCGTGGTGCTGCAAATCATCCAATCCGGCGCGCAAGGTTATGTGCTCAAGGACGCGCCCCCGGCGGACGTGCTGCGCGCAATCGAATCGGTGGATAATGGCGAACCCTTTTTCAGTCCCGACATCAACCAGATCGTGTTGAACCAATATCTGGCCGAGACGGGCGCGGAACAATCACCAACGGCGGTAAAACTTACAAATCGTGAACGGCAAGTGCTGGCAATGATCGCCGAGGGACAAAGCAACAAGGAAATGGCAAGCAAGATGGGCGTAGGCGTCCGCACCGTGGAAACGCATCGCGAAAGGATGATGTCCAAGTTGAACATCCATAGCGTCGCCGGATTGACGAAATTTGCGATCGCAAACGGAATCGTCAATCTGGAATAAAAAAAGCGCGGGCGCCGGATTCAAAGCCGGACTACCCGCGCAGCGCAACCAATCAGCAGTTGCATTTCTTGAAGCCGGCGTCTTTCAAGGCTTTTTCGACCGCCTCTCGGGTTTCACCCGTAGCCTTTTGGACGCGGCCAAATAATTCCTCGTCCCGGCCTTCGCTATATTGCAGGTCGTTGTCCGTGAGCTTGCCCCACTTTTGTTTCATCTTGCCTTTGACGATGTTCCAATCGCCTTTTGCTTCCGTGGTATTCATACTGGTTCTTCCTTTGGTTGATGCCGCCAAATGACGGCAAAATTTTTGGTAATTAGATTATGCTTTCGAGCCGCGCAAAGTGCCGATCAAACCGGCAACCGCCGCAACCACGCCGCCAATCAGCAGCCAAATCGCTTTGTTGGTCGGTGAGCCGGTGAAGAATCGGGAAACATCCGAGCCAAAGGAGTTGCTCGAATTGATGCCGATGATGATGAGCACGATGCCGCCCGCGAGCAGAGCCAGAGAGATAATTTTGTTCATAATTTTTTTGGTTATTGGGCGTCACAACGTCCGGCCCACCGGGATATTTAGCGCGGCCTGTGCCAAGGTAAAAATGGCAAATTAAGAATAGTGAATCCGCGCGCATAAGTGCCTTGTGCATAAGAAGCAGGCCGGTTTTTTGGATGAATACCCCAAGCGAAACCGCGGCTTTGAATAAATAATTGAACCGACAAATTGCGGCGGGGTGCAAAGCCTATACGGCAAGTTGCGGCGATCCGGAAATAAGAACTCAAAAAAAGTTTGTCCACTTTTTCCGTCAGCGGAGATAATTCAGCAGATGCCAGATATATCAGACATGGAACTCGTTCGGGAATTTGCCCGGAATAATTCCCAGGCGGCCTTCGCGGAATTGGTGCGGCGTCATGTCAATCTGGTCTATTCTGTCGCGCGCCGTTGCACTGGCCATGACGGCGACGCGCAGGATGTCACGCAAGCGGTCTTCATTCTGCTCGCGCGCAAAGCCGGCGGGTTGCGCGCCGGCACATTGCTGCCGGGCTGGCTTTATGAAACAACCCGTTTCACTGCCGCGCGGTTGCTTCGCACCAATGCACGCCGCCACGCGCGCGAACAAGAGGCCTATATGCAATCCACCTTGAATGAAAACGACGCCGCCGCTGCCTGGGCCCAACTTTCGCCGCATCTGGAAACCGCCATGTCAAAATTATCGGAACAAGATCGCGCGTTGCTTGTTTTGCGATTCTACCAAAATAAAAGCGGCCCGGAAACAGCGGCCACTCTCGGCATACGCGAGGACGCGGCGCATAAACGCGTGACGCGCGCGATTGAAAAGTTGCGGAAATTTTTTGCCGAACGCGGCGTCGTGCTCAGCGGCGTGGCGATTGCGGGAGCGGTTTCCGTTCATTCCGTGCAAGCCGCGCCGGCTGGTTTGGCGGCGATGATTTCTTCAACCGCATTTTCAGGAACCACCATCACCACGGCGGCAATTCTCGCCGCCACTAAAGCCATCGTTATGACCACATTTCAAAAAGCCATCGTCACCACAACCTTGATTGCCGCCGTTGGCGGGGGAATATTTGAGGCGCAACAAAATTTCCGGCTGCGCGACCAAAACCAAAAACTGCAACAACAACAATCGTTGCTCACGGCCCAGGTCCAGCAGTTGGGCCAATCACTCGCCGACGCGACGAATCGTTTGGCCTCGTCATTGGCCGCGAATGACCGAACGAAAACGAATTCTCGTGATGCGGAGCTTTTGAAATTGCGCGGGGAAGTCACGCAGCTGCGGGCCGCGGCGAATGATTCGACCGATGCGACGGCGCGGCAATGGCTCGTGAAAGTGAACAAGCTCAAACAAAAATTGGAGCAAACTCCCAACGCTCGGATCCCGGAATTTCAATTTCTCACCGACCAGGATTGGCTGAATGCCGTGAAGGGGAATCTTAATAGCGATACGGATTATCGCATCGCCTTCAGCGCGCTTCGCGGGGAGGCTCAGAACAAAGCTGCGAGTATGTTGAAGCAGGCGTTGACGGCTTATATGAAAGATAATGAACAACAATTTCCGGCGGACATCAACCAGTTGCAAACGTATTTTAGTTCGCCAATGGACAACTCTATTTTGCAGGAGTGGGAAATCGCGCCAGCCAGTACGGTGAAGAGCCTGGGGATGGGTGGGGACGTGATTATCACGCAGAAAGCGGCAGTGGATGATGTGTTCGATACGCGTTACGGCATTGGTCCAAACGGTCTTGGCAGCACGGATTTTCTGCATCAGGAAATCAGCGATGCCATGAATCCGGTTTTCGCTGCGTTTCGAACGGCGCACGATGGCCAATGGCCAGCTGATCAGACACAACTTTTGCCCTACGCCACGACCCCGGAACAGCAAGCCGCGCTGCAGAAATTAATATTGCGTGATTCGGCAAACCGGTGAGTTGGAAATTGCACGAAGGAGCTTGCAATCGGCGCGAAGGGAAGCGTAATATGCCCGTCCGCGTGAATTCACGTTCGCGCGGCAGTGTGGCTGGATAGCTCAGTCGGTAGAGCAGAGGACTGAAAATCCTTGTGTCGCCGGTTCAATTCCGGCTCCAGCCACCACTTCTAAAACCCCTGTAGAAGCCCGTAAATAGAAGGCTATATCCACCTTGAAATGATGGGCCGCTAATAAAAGATTGGATGCGAGTGTATTTGAGGGAAGCCGTTCCTACGATTTTCATTGAACCAGCTCACGGTGGATTTTTTTCAGATTGGTAATAGCTTGCCTTAGCTATATGAAAAATCTCGCGGATGAAACTCGTGAAACTCCTGTCAAAGAATTGATTCCGCCATCGCCGACAATTCCAAAATTGCAAAAAGCCGCGCGCGAATGCCGGGCGTGTCACTTATGGAAAAGGGGAACGCAAACGGTCTTTGGCGAAGGTTCTAAAGCTGCCACAATCGTTTTTGTCGGCGAGCAACCGGGCAGCGACGAGGATTTGGCGGGTCGGCCATTTGTCGGGCCCGCGGGAAAATTATTGGATCAGGCGCTGTCCGAGGCGGGCATTGATCGCCGTCAAATTTACATCACCAATGCGGTCAAACATTTCAAATGGGAGCCATCGGGAAAGCGGCGCCTTCATAAAAAACCCAACGGCGGGGAAATCGCGGCCTGCCGCCCGTGGTTGGAAGCTGAACTCGCCGTGATCCAGCCGAGAATACTGGTCTGCCTGGGCGCCACGGCGGCGCAGGCTTTATTGGAAAAAGATTTTCGCGTGAGCAAAAGCCGCGGTCAATTAGTTAAAACCGCGCTGGCGGAAAAAGCGGTTGCCACCGTTCACCCTTCCTCCATTCTTCGCGCTCCCAACCCCAATGATCGCAAGGCGCAACTGAAGCTGTTCATCGCCGATTTGAAGAAGGTCGCGAAAATGATTCGGTGATGTTTCGGGAAAGCTTGGTGTTTTGCGCGGAACTCATTTTTAGCCCGCTGATAAAATTAAATACAAGCTCTAGGTTTTTGGGTATTGATTAGGGAGAAAAGTATCCCAAGTGCGGCCCGACTGGACGGTTTTGTGGCTGGAGGCCGAATTGGTGTCGCTCAAAGGGATGCGGATGAGATGGTTGCAGGTCGGACATTGAATTTGCCGGCCGCACAGACTGTCGTCACAGCTTAGGTGTTGATCACAATGGCTGCAGGAGAATTTGTAGTCGCTCATAGCTTTTTGGTTTGGTTTTTTTTTGGCCGACTCCGCGGTCAAAACCGACCGCAGACCTTCAACAGTCAATGCGCAATTCCAGGGGCGAATGGATCAGTTATTTTTTCGATACGGCTGATCCTTTTTGGCTCGTTATTTCGCATTACTAGGATAATAAAAAGAATTAATAGGCCATGAGCAATCCTAGCGAGCACGAAGAAGCGATTTTCATCTCCACCCTCCAATTGCCCGCCGAGCAGCGCGCGAAGCATTTGGACGAGGTTTGCGCGGGCAATCCCAGGTTGCGAAAACGCATCGAGGCGCTGGTAAAGGCCCATGAGAAGGCGGGCGAATTTCTGGAGAAACCTGCCTCGACCCTGCCGATAGCGGAGCCGATGCCGTTGCCCGCGGCGGGACCTCATGCCACGGTGAGAATCTCTCTGTCTTCGACGGAAAAGGCGGGAGACAAAATCGGCCGTTATAAACTTCTGCAGCAAATTGGGGAAGGCGGATGCGGCGTCGTTTACATGGCGGAACAAGAGGAGCCCGTCCGGAGGCGGGTGGCGTTGAAAGTGATCAAGTTGGGGATGGATACCAAAAATGTCATCGCCCGCTTTGAAGCCGAACGGCAAGCGCTGGCATTGATGGATCATCCGAACATCGCAAAGGTGTTGGACGCGGGTGCGACGGAAGCCGGCCGCCCGTTCTTCGTGATGGAACTGGTGCGCGGGATCAAGATCACGGATTACTGTGACCAGAATCATCTTTCGACCACCGAACGCCTGAATCTTCACATCAAAGTGTGCCAGGCGATCCAGCATGCGCATCAAAAAGGCATCATTCACCGTGATATCAAGCCCTCGAATATTCTGATCGCTTTGCATGACGGTGTGCCGATTCCCAAGGTGATAGATTTCGGCATTGCCAAGGCGACGGAGCAAAAGCTGACGGACAAAACGCTTTTTACGATGTTTGAGCAGTTCATCGGGACGCCCGCTTACATGAGTCCGGAGCAGGCGGAGATGAGCGCGCTGGATATTGATACCCGCAGCGATATTTATTCGCTGGGTGTGCTGCTGTACGAGTTGTTGACGAGCAAGACGCCGTTTGACGCGAAGGAATTGATGCAGTCGGGGTTGGACGGAATGCGGCGGACGATTCGCGAAAGGGAGCCGTTGCGGCCTTCCACGCGGCTGAACACGATGTTGCAGGCGGACCTCACTACAGTGGCCAATCATCGGCAAATGGAACCGGCGAAATTGACTTCCCTGATCCGCGGCGATTTGGATTGGATCGTGATGAAGGCGCTCGAGAAAGATCGCACGCGGCGTTATGAGACGGCCAATGGCCTCGCCGCCGATATTAAGCGCTATCTGCAAAACGAACCGGTGAGTGCATGTCCGCCCAGCGGAATGTACCGGCTGCAAAAAATGGTTTTTCGGAACAAGGCGGCTTTCGCGGCGGGCGGAAGCGTTTTGCTGGCGCTGCTGGCCGGGCTGGGTTTTTCGACCTTCATGTTTTTCAAAGAAAAACAGGCGAACAAAGTGGCGTTGACGGAAGCGAAGAAAAGCCAGCAGACCGCGCATTTTTTACAGGACATGTTGCAGGGCGTGGGCCCGGAAAAAGCGAAGGGTCGCGACACGGAAATGTTGCGGGAGATTTTGGACCAGACGGCGAGACGCATGGGCACCGAACTTTCCTCCCAACCCGAAGTGGAAGCGGATTTGTGCCTGACGATCGGGGGGGTTTACCAGGATTTGGGCGAGTATGCCAAAGCGGTGGATATGCAGACCCATGCCGTCACTTTGGACGAAAAGGTCTATGGCAAGGAAAGTTCAAATACGGCCACGTCGCTGCAAAAATTGGCTGCCACTTTGTGCGACAAGGGGGATTTTCCGAAATCGGTTCAGGCCTCAAGGGATGCGTTGAGTTTGTGGCAAAAGATTGCGCCGGCGAACGATCCAAGGACGGCACTGGCTTACAACGATCTGGGGTTGACATTGTGGACCCGGGGTGAACTGCCCGAAGCGGAGACGCGGATTCGCCAGAGCCTGGAAATCCGCAAAAAACTGCCCGGCGACCACGGCGTTGATTTGGCCGAGTCGTCCAGCAATCTTGGGTTGGTGCTGCGTGACCGTGGCGATCTCGCTGGCGCTGAAAAGGCGTTCCGCGATGCTTTGCGTTACACGACCGGAACGGATACGGACACGGACATGGTTCGGTGTGTGTACCTGAACAACCTTGCGCTCGTTCTGCAGGACCAGGGCGATCTCACCAATGCGCAATCCACTTTTAACGCGTCGCTCAATATCATCACCCGGCTGTTGCCGCCGGATCATCCGCACATCACTCTGGTGCGCGCTCATCTGAATGACGTCATCCGCCGGCGAGGCGCACTCGCTGACGATCCTTCTTTATTTCGCGAAGCCTTGTTACTCGACCCGGCCGAGTTGCCCGCGAGCGATGCGCTGTCATCCTCATTGGCGGTTTCCCAACTCACCGCCGATGGGCTGGCGTGTTCGCTGGCGAGTCCTTCCTTGTCGCCGCTGCCGATGGACGCGGGATCAACGGCGGGCTCATGGCGTTACACGAGCAAATCACCGGGTGCGAACTGGGCGGCCTTTACCTTTCCAGATGGAAGATGGGCCACTGCCGCCGAGCTTGTGGCTAATTCGACTTATACAACCCGTTCGCTGCGTGCGGCGCCCGCGCTGACCAACCTATGGTTGCGAAGGGAATTTGATCTTGCGGAAATTCCCGCGGGAAAATTGGTCTTGCGCGTCAATCGGAATGAGGATGCGCAAGTCTATTTGAATGGAGTGCTGCTGACTCCAACCGTTGATTGGAGCGACGTGGAGGTGTTGGTTCCCTGTTCAACGGCGGGTCAGGCAGCGCTTAAAAAAGGCCGAAATGTTCTCGCCTTGCATTGTCAGGATGCCGACGGCGGCACCCGGATCGGAGTAAAACTTTATGTGACCGAGGATGCGACCCTCGGGCGCAATCTCCTGATTGACGAGTTTGGCGAGAACCTTAGCAGCCAGCCACAACGGGCGGAACTCTATGCCGGGCGTGCGAATGTCCTGGCACGATTAGGGAAATGGAAAGACGCGAGCAGCGACCTGAGCCGGGTGATCGAATTGAAGCCTTCGGCGATTGCCGGATGGTATCAACTTGCTCCTTTACTTCTTGAAGAAGGTTCGGCGGATGGATACGAGCGGCTCCGCCGAAAAGCGCTGGAACGATTTGTCAATCCAGACGGTCCGATGATCGCGCAACGAGTGGCCATGCTTTCGCTGCTCACCCCTCCGGACTCTTCACAGACCGAAGAGGTGAGCAAGCTGTCAGACCTCGCGGCGGCGGCGGATTATGTAGATTGGAACCTCACCTGGCGGCAACTCACGAAGGCGTTGGCGGAATATCGGTCGGGACGATTTAACGGCGCTCTCGAGTGGTGCGACAAGGCACTCGCGACCAGCGCGCAGCAAGACATCCCCGGCTGGAACCATGAGCGCGAACGAAACCGCATGGCGAGCGCGTACCTGATCGAGGCGATGGCCCAACAGGAACTCAAACAACCCATCGAGGCGCAATCTTCCCTGGCCAAGGCCGAGAATATCATCAACGGCCAATGTCCCGCGGTGGATAGCGGTGACCTTGGCCGCGAGTGGCAGGATTTTCTGACCGTGCGCATCCTCGCGCGCGAGGCGCAATCCCTCATTGGCGGCAAAGTCGCCACTGCCGGGCAGGCGGGCGGTGCCAAGCTTTGATTACAAGGACAAGGAAACGGATTCAAGCGCTCTTATCGAATGAATAAGCTTGAGTGCGGGATGTAAAACTGGTTGCGTTTCGCTCACATGAGCGACGTGACGCGCATCCTCCAGCAAGCGGAACAGGGCGATCCCCACGCAGCCGATCAATTACTTCCACTGGTTTATGACGAGCTGCGCAAACTCGCGGTTCACCGGATGGCGCACGAATCGCCGGGGCATACTTTGCAACCGACCGCGCTGGTGCATGAGGCCTGGATACGCCTGACCGGCGATGAAAATCAAAAATGGGAAGGGCGATCCCATTTCTTCGCGGCGGCAGCCGAGGCGATGCGGAGAATCCTCATTGAAAAAGCACGGCGCAAGCGGGCGGCGCGCCACGGCGGAGGACAGCAGCGGGTGGATTTTCTGGAGGCGGACGCAGTTTCGGAGAAGGACGATGACGTGCTGCTGGCGGTGAACGATGCGCTCGACAAACTGGCCGCCGTGGACAGTGTCAAAGCCGAGTTGGTGAAACTTCGTTATTTTGTCGGCATGACAAATCTGGAGGCCGCGAGAGCGCTGGGGGTTTCGGAACCGACGGCGAAGCGATACTGGACTTACGCGCGCGCGTGGCTTTACGAGGAGATTGAAAATCCCAGCCAGTAGCTGGCCGTTTCGCCGCGATTTGACGGCATCGGGTAGAAACGCGCGCCCGGCGCGGATTTTTATTACCTGATACTTTTGCTCCGGGAATTTCGCATTGTCTGTGGTGAGCGTTTCGGGACGTTCAAGGAAGTACCGCTGTAAACCAATTAATCTGTCTATGCCAAAAGTTGTTGCCAGCGAAATCCGTCCGTGTGAGTCAGCGCGGGAAACATGGGAGACATTGCCATGAAGAATCGAAAAAACAGGAAGCCGCAAAATATTCGTGCCGCCTTGCGTGGTGTTCTGTCGGCAGGCGCGGCCGTCCAACTCCTCTCCGGAAATTCAGCAATCGGCCAGTTGACCAATGCGCCAACAACCGACACCACCAACATTCCAACGAAGCTCCCGGAGGTCATCGTCACGGGGCGATTGACGCCGACTTCCGAGACCATTGGGCCGGCGCCGCTCCAGACGATCACATCCGAAGACATCCAGAAGGCGGGCACGACGGATGTATTGAGCACGCTGATGAAACTGAGCCCAGGCTTTGTCGGGTCGGCCAATGCGGTCGGGCGCGTGAACAATAACCAATCAATTTTCACCGGCCAGTTGCCAGGCACGGGAGAATCATTCGCGGCGTTCCGCAACCTTCCGACGCTGGTCCTGCTGGATGGGCGCAGGCTGGCGAATTCCGCGTTGAGCCAGGGGCAGGGCGTGGACCTCAATCTCATTCCAATAGGAATGATTGATCGAATCGAGCTATTGAAAGACGGCGCCTCCTCGCTTTACGGCTCTGATGCGGTGGGCGGCGTGATCAATATCATCACCAAAAAGAATTACAACGGAGTGGAAGCGAGCGAAGAGGTGGGCTTTCCGACGGACGGAGCCAGCGGCGGATTTTTGCAGCACAAAACCAGTGTGGTGATGGGACTCACCACTGACCACACCCGGGTCGTGCTGGGGGCGCAATATTATCACACCGATCCGCTGCTCGAAAAAGATCGCATTGACAGCACACCGGAGGGGTTGCAGAAGGCCGGCCTGCTTCCGGTGGGAATCAATTCGAGCCCGACCTTTCCCGGCCGCGTGGATGATGTGGATGGCAGTTATATTTTGGCCGGTTCTCCGTTTGCGGCGGGCGCACCGGGTTATCGCGCGGGATTGAATACGCCACCGGTGGTCACGGGCGGCCCATTCACTTCGGTGGCGGCGTACAACGCGGCAGCGACGGCGCAACTGGGTTTCGCGCCTTATATTCCAATCAGTTCGATTCCTTTCGGGGCGACGGCCAATTCGCTGGCGAATAATGGATACCCGCTATTCAATGCCGCCCAAAGCGGCACGTATTCGATGTTGAAACAAGATCAGGAGAACGTGACGTTGAATCTGGACCACGACATGTTCGATAATCATCTGACCTGGTTCGGTTCATTTCTCTACGCGCATTCGGAAGCAGAATCGGAATTGGGACCCGCGCCGGGACCGTTTCTCGAACAAGCCAATATCGTCATCCCGGCAAACAATCCTTACAATCCTTTTGCCACGGACCTGGGTGGCCCGGTCAATCCTCCAAATATCCGCACGCGATTCGTTGAGAATGGAAATCGTGTTTTCGATACCACGTCTGATTCATATCACTTGGCGACCGGCTTCAAGGGCCTCATTAATCCGGAATACAGTTATGAAGTGGGCGGAACTTACAATCGCGAGGACCAACTTTATCTGACCCGCAACGCCATCAATGGCGGGGCGTTGAACCAGTCGCTTATCCCTACCGGCGCGGTGAATGCGCAGGGCCAGCCATTGAGCACCCTGACGGATGCAAATGGCAACGCAGTGCCGGTGTTCAATTACTTCGGGCTGGGCGGAAATTCCCCAGCGACCCTCAATGCGATCTCGGCAACCTTGTTCCAAAAAGGTTCGTCGGATTTGTGGAGCTTCGACGGCAAAGTGATCGCGGCGCCGGAATTTCTGGAATTGCCGGCGGGGCCAATTTCAATCGCGGTGGGGGGAGAATTTATCCATGAAGGTTTGGATACCTCGGTGGATTCGCTGACGCTGGCGGGACTTTCGCCGGGCATCACGCAATCGTTTCCCTCGTCCGGCAGCCGGCAGCGTTACGCTGGGTTTGCCGAGGTCAATATTCCGATTTTCTCCAAGGACTATCACGTGCCGGTTTTCCATTCATTGGAACTTACGGCGGCGGGACGATTCGAGGAAATTGAACCCGGAGGCCATGCCGCGGTTCCCAAAATCGGAATTCTTTGGCAGCCGGTGGATGATCAAGTGACGTTGCGCGGTGGATATTCGGAAGCGTATCTCGCGCCGTCCATCTACAGCGCGTTCGGGCCGAATTCGACGAGTGTGCCTTCCATCAAATTGGCAGACGGAACGATCCAGGAGCAAATCACGACGACCTCAAATCCCAACCTTAAGCCGTCGTCATCGCAACAGTGGAACCTGGGCATCGTCATCTCACCGGAGATCACCCCGGGCCTCACATTGAGCGCGGATTATTATCATGTATTGGAAGATCATGTGGCGTCGGCTGATTACACTTCGGCTTTGGCCAGCTTGAACGCGCTGGGTTCGGCTTCGCCGTTCGCGCCGGGCTATGCTTTTAGTAATGGTGGATCACTCAAGACCACCGCACCGGGCCAAGTGGTTCACGCGACATTCGGCAATCTTACGCTGCCGTTAACCGACTCGGAATCCATCCGCACTGAGGGCTTGGACTTCTCGGCGAATTATGCGATCCCGGTGACGTGGGGCACGGTGACGCTCAACGGAAATATTAATTGGACGCTGACGTATGAAGTGCAGTCAGCGCCGGGAGGGGGTTATTTTCATTACGAGGGACAGGGGACTTACGGGTTCGGGTCGGCACAGGGAATCATCCCCGATTATAACGTCAACTGCTCGTTCACGTGGGATTACAAGAACCTTCAATATGTCATCAGCGCGCACTATCTTCCCGGGGTGACAATTCCGGGGAATTTATTCGCGGCCATCGCCACGCCGGGAGCAACGCAAGGAAGCACCATCAACGGGCTCGCGCAAGAGGTCAGCGCCTACTTTACGATTGATATGCAAATATCGTACGAATTTGGCCGTGGCCGGAAGAACCGGGATTGGATGGATGGTTTGCGGCTCACGGTTGGTTGCAACAATATTACTGATACTCCAGCGCCGCTTATCGCCGGAGGGCCGGATGATTATAGCGACAAAAACGTCTATGACCTGCTCGGACGGTTCGTCTATTTTGAAATCTCTAAAAAGTTTTAGGGATTCGAGTGTTAGCAAAATCGCGTCCTTATGGCGATTGGAACAATACCCGCGCCCCGGATGGTTGGTCATTCGCGACGGCGGGATCATTGCCGAAAGAATGGCGGAATGAAGGCGACGGCCAGCGCACCAGGCAGAGTCTGCCAGCCAATCCAACCAGGCAAGTCAAAGAAGTAATTCCAAGTGGCGCAGACTGCGGCGTTCGCGGGTAGGAGAATTGCCGAGACGATGGAGCCGAAAACGGCAATCCTCCGCCACGTAAATTGAACTAGTCTGTTTCGGTATGAGACGCCTATGCCAACTGTCAGAGGAACTGCCGGAAGATTTTGGAGAATAGTCACAGAACCCCATTGAAAACATTGATGAATTTGATATTTTTATTCCGCAATGTGGTTCGCGCTGATGTCCAGTACGATGTCATTACATTGACGATACTCTGCTCCGTCATCAAGCACCGCCGCTTTATTATTTTGGCTTTACGCCCTTCCATGCGGTTCTAACTCTATGAAAGATTTCGACAGAGTAAAAACTCATGTTATCAGGTTTCTTAGCGGAAAAAAAGCAGCCAAACGATTAGAAGCATCGGCAGCATGTAAGGCAGTGTGTATTTTAAGATGTAACCACCGAAACTGGGGGTGTGAACTTTTTGGTGGTCGGCTATGGCTTTCACAAGGAAATTTGGGCCGTTGCCGATGTAAGTGTTCGCACCAAAAAATACCGAGCCGACACTTACAGCCACGATGTAAAGGCTGAGTTTGGCATCCCCCAAAAGAAACGCGGTTTTGATTTCCTCGACGCTGGCGTGGCCGGCGGCGATGTCCGCCGGATGAAATTTCTGCAGCGCGGCGAAAGTTTGCCGGACCGCCTCGGCGTGCGCGCCGGTGACGCTCGCCAGTCCCGCGCCATGAGCTTGCACTAATTGTGCTACTTGCGAAACGACTTCAGGATGCACGAACCTTCCAAAACCCGTGTTCAAAAAACAAAGGTAAGTCGGCGCGTTATCCAGCACGCTGCTCAACACGCCTGAGCCCCAATAAAACAATCCGGGTGAGGCCTCCTGCAAATGCCCGGCATTCGCCTGAAGCCAGTCCAGCGCGGGGATCATCGTCCCAAAAACTCCGATGAACAGGATGGCCACTTCCTTAATCGGCCCAAGGGAAAAATGGTTGGCTTCGTGGTGGTGCTTGCCAGTGAGAAAATAAGACGCCAGCGCCGCGCCAATCATCAAGGCTTCCCGCAGGAACGGCGGATTATTTATGAAAACCGCGCCGATGATCACGCTCAGAAA
The DNA here is from genome assembly GCA_036268055.1 of Verrucomicrobiia bacterium. Classification (NCBI taxonomy): domain Bacteria; kingdom Pseudomonadati; phylum Verrucomicrobiota; class Verrucomicrobiia; species Verrucomicrobiia bacterium. The sequence continues at coordinate 59,961 of DATAUW010000020.1, forward strand.
AACCATATTGAACAAGCCGCCGAGCTTCCAATCTTCATGCCCCGTTTCCTTATCGCGAACTTTTGCCGAGGCGCGCATGAAGTTCCGGTAATCCACGATGAAAAACATGATGAGCAAAATGCTGGTGCCCACTGCCCACATCGGCAGGCAGCGAACCGTCACCCACGAGAACGGCACTCCCATCAGATAACCAAGGAACAACGGCGGATCGCCAATGGGCGTGAGACAGCCACCGACATTCGACACGATCAGAATGAAAAAAACCACGTGATGCCCGGTGACACGATATTTATTGGTGCGCAGCCACGGACGAATCAAAAGCATGGATGCGCCCGTGGTCCCAAGCAAATTGGCGACTACCGCGCCCACGAGCAGAAACAGCACATTCCGCAGTGGAGTAGCCTCGCCCTTCACATTGATGTGAATTCCACCCGACACCACAAACAATGAGCCAACGAGTGCGATAAAACTTAAATATTCATGGGCGGTATCGAGCACATGCCCCGGCGCGTGAATGATTCCCACATAATACGCCACCACCAGAAGCGCCAGACCACCGGCCACCTTGGCATAATGTTTGCCCCAAAAATCCGCAAAGAAAAACGGCGCCAGCGCCACCATGCCCAGCAGCGCAACGAACGGAAAAATCATCAATGGATTGATGGTGAGCAAATCACTATTGGCATCCATGAAATATTTTTTTGGAAGAAATGAAATCCTTGAAGCGCACGACCTCGCTAATCAGAGACGGGAAATATTGAATCACAATACCCCCTCGCGGCCTCGCCGGATTGGAACCGGCGATTGATTGAAACAAAACGATGGCGCAACCAAACCGCTTAGCGATTTTGGGCGATCCGTTCCCGAAGCTGCCGATAAAGCATGACGCCGTAACCAAGCACCACACCGCCGGAAACCCACCATTGGCAGCCGTCCTTGAAAAGCATCGGGCAGACAATCTGCACCAGAACCATCGCCACGAGGAAATACGCCACGCGGCTCATTGAACCCGGCATCACTGCCCAGCCATTGTGAAAATTGCCTTCGCGTTGCTGGCGTTGATAACGGCGCCAGGCGGTTTCCTGGATGTAACCGAAAGCCAATCCAAGAATGGTGCCGGCGATCAGGCTGGCTGCCTCAGTGAAAAGATTCATTTGTGTAAGCATTGGAGTTTTGGGAAAAATGTCAATTAACTAAAAAAACGTGCGGGGGCATTGCTGCCCCCGCACCTGAAGAACTTCTTACTTGCCCATCGGGGTTTCCGATTGCTTGTCCATGACGATGCCCGCATATCCCGGCACGCCCATTTCGGGAACATCGAGACCTTCGATTTCCACTTCGAGCGAAACGCGGTTGCCCACGAGCTTCTCAGCAATGAAGTAAACCACGAGCGAGATGATGGAGAGCGCGATGAAGCAGGTGATCACGCCGATGCACTCCGCCCAGAATTGGCCCATGCCGCCGCCATAGAAAGCGCCAATCACTTTTCCCGGGACGCCATTCCAGCCGTCACCATAGGTGCCGTCTGCAAACAATCCCAGCGAGAGGCAGCCCCAGGCGCCATTGACGCCGTGGACCGAGATAGCGCCCACGCAATCATCAATGCCGATCTTGTCGAAGAAGAACACCGATTCCACGACCAGGATGCCGGAGATAATGCCGATCCAGCACGCGCCGCCAGCGCTAACGAACGCGCAAGGGCAGGTGATGGCGACCAATCCCGCGAGCATGCCGTTGCACATCATCGAGGGGTCCGGTTTCTTGGTGCGGAACCACCACATCCAGAGCGTCGTTGCCAACGCGCCGGTCGCGGAAGCCAGCATCGTATTCACCGCGACTACCGCGATGCGCAGATCCGTGCCAGCCAGGCTGGAACCAGGATTGAAACCGAACCAGCCAAAGGCAAGGATGAACGTGCCGAGCATCACCAGCGGAATGCTGTGCGGGGTGATGGGATGAACAATCTTGCCGTCCTTATATTTGCCGTGGCGCGGGCCGATCAGCCAGCAGAAGATCAGGCAGATCACACCGCCTTGCATGTGCACCACTGACGAACCGGCGAAGTCAACGTGACCGTGGCCCAGGCCCGGGAAGTTGGCGCCGAGTTCGGCGAGCCAGCCATTGCCCCAGACCCAGTTGCCGAAGAACGGATACATGATCGTGCCGATGCAGCAGCCGTAAATCATGAACGCGGAGAACTTCCAGCGTTCGGCAGCGCCGCCCGTCGGAATCGTCGCCGTCGTATCCATGAACACCATCTGGAACAGGAACAATGCAAAAGCCGCGGTATCATAACCCGCGCCTTGAAGCATCACGCCCTTGGTTCCAAACAGGCCGAAGAATTTTCCGAACAGGTGGATGCCCACTTCGTGATTCAATCCCGCGTAGCCGCCCATCGTGGCGATGCCGCCGCCGCTGGGGCTATTCGGATCGGCCATGCCGCCGAACATCAGCGCGAATCCACAAAGGTAGAATCCGAGCATGCCCATCGGGTAGATCATGAAGTTCATCGCCATGGTATGCCCCGCGTTTTTGGCGCGGCACAAACCGGTTTCGACCAGCGCGAAACCCGCTTGCATGAACATGACCAGGAAGCCGGTCACCAGCGTCCACATGAAGTTGATGGCGACACGATTATGACCCACGGAATCCGCCAGCTTGACCGCCAGCGGTTCCTTGGCGGACTGCGCCGTATAATCGTCGAACGCCTTTTTAGCATCATTGAAGGCCGACACCTTGTTGGTGTCCTTCTTGTCGTCACTGCTCAAATCGGAAGGAGCGGTGACGATGAACGTGCCATTGGGCGCTTGCGCATCCACGGCCATACCCGTCGCGGTGCCACCGGGGTCGGGCGTGGGACCGGCCGGCGCGGGAGCGGCTGCCGCCGGAGCGTTCGTGGCCGCCATCGCGGCCGGGGCATTGGTATCTTGCGCGCGCAGCGGCCCGCAAACGGATGCGAGCAAAAATAATGCGGTCAGGGACGTTAGGAATCTTTTAGTCATATTGTTTGGGTTTTTAATCATGGTTGAATGGACGGTTACACCGCGGTTTTGCCTTTCTCTCCCGTGCGGATGCGAATGACATCCTCGAGCGCGGTGATGAAAATCTTGCCGTCGCCGATTTTACCGGTGCGCGAAGCCTTGATCACGGCTTCGACAGCGCTGTCAGCGATGTCGTTGTCCACAACGATCTCGACTTTGATCTTGGGCAGAAAATCCACCGTGTATTCGCTGCCACGGTAGGTTTCGGTATGGCCCTTTTGGCGGCCAAACCCTTTAACTTCAGTGACTGTCATTCCGTTGACGCCAATGTCGTGCAAGGCTCCTTTTACTTCATCCAGTTTGAATGGTTTTATGATGGCTTCGATCTTCTTCATATTTTATAGGGTTAACGACCGGACACTTTTGGTTGATGCAGATACCCGACATTTACGGCCCATACCGCAATTCCGCCGACGGACTTTTTTCTGAATCGGAGTAATTACTGAGCACGCCCATGCACCAAGCAAAGACGATGCCAGCGCCACTGAATCATTTTTATTACTTTGTTTATTGCTGATTTATATGGAATTAGCTTTCAGAAGGATTCTT